>JAGVNQ010000177.1 GCA_020053195.1 Sideroxydans sp. | reverse complement strand
TGTAGGATGGGTGGAGCGTAGCGCAACCCATCAAAAGTCGAGAAGATACGAGGTGCACCATGAACGCTCCCGAACAGAATTACCTGCAACTGATGCAGAAAACCTCGCTGTTATCCGGCGGCAACAACGCGTTTGTCGAGGGGTTGTACGAGGAATACCTGCAAAACCCCGCCGCTGTTCCCGCCGAATGGCGCGCTTATTTCGATCAACTGCAAGCCGCGAACGCGCAGCAGGATGTGGCGCACAGTCCGATTCAGCGCGGTTTTCTGGAGCTGGGAAAACATCACGCGGAGGCTTCGCAACATGCCGATGAGGCGCGCAAGCAGGCCGCTGTGTTGCAGCTCATCAACGCCCACCGTTTTCTCGGCGCGCGTATCGCCGATCTCGATCCGCTGAAGCGTCATCCCAAGCCGGAAGTGGCCGAACTTAACCCGGCGTATTACGGGCTGACGGAAGCGGATATGGAAGCCACTTTTTTCACCGGCTCGTTGCAAGGCGGCATACGTATGCCGTTGCGCGAAATCTTTCAGCGCTTGCGCCGCATTTATTGCGGCAGCGTCGGCGCGGAGTATATGTACATCAACAGCGTGCCGTTCAAGCGCTGGATTCAGGCGCGGCTGGAAGGGGTTGCCGCCGAGCAACCTTATACCGTCGAGATCAAAAAACGCATCCTCGAAGGTCTGACGGCGGGGGAAGGGCTGGAGCGTTATCTGCACACCAAATACGTGGGGCAAAAACGCTTCTCGCTGGAAGGCGGCGAAACGCTGATTCCGCTGCTCGACCAACTGCTGCAACGCGCGGGCGAGCAGGGCGTGAAAGAGTCGGTGATTGGCATGGCGCATCGCGGTCGCTTGAACGTGCTCATCAACACGCTGGGCAAATTGCCCAAGGAATTATTCGCTGAATTCGAGGGAATTCACACCGAACATCTGTCGTCCGGCGACGTGAAATACCATCAGGGATTTTCGTCCGACATCGCCACGCCCAGCGGCCCCATGCACCTCACGCTGGCGTTTAATCCTTCGCATCTGGAAATCGTCAATCCGGTGGTGGAAGGTTCGGTGCGCGCGCGCCAACACAGGCGCGGCGACCTCGGCGGCAAATATGTGTTGCCTATTTTGATCCACGGCGACGCGGCGTTTTCCGGGCAGGGCGTGAACCAGGAAACGCTCAATCTGTCGCAAACGCGCGGCTACGGCACGGGCGGCACGGTGCATATCGTCATCAACAATCAGATCGGTTTCACCACCTCCGACCCGCGCGATGTGCGCTCGTCGCTGTACTGCACCGACGTGGCGAAAATGGTGGAAGCGCCGATCTTCCACGTAAACGCCGACGATCCCGAAGCGGTGTTGTTCGTCACCGAAATCGCGCTTGATTTTCGCATGCAGTTTGGCCGCGACGTGGTGATCGATATGGTGTGTTTCCGCAAGCTGGGACACAACGAGCAGGACGAGCCGCTGGTGACCCAGCCGCTGATGTACCGCAAGGTGAACTTGCATCCCGGCACGCGCGCACTGTATGCCCAGCGCCTGCTGGAGCAGGGCGTGCTGGCGCAGGGTGAGGCGGAAAATATGGTCGCCGATTACCGCCGCGCGATGGATGAAGGGCGCAATCCCATCCAGCCGGTGCTCACCGGTTTCAAGCTGGAACTCGGGGTGGACTGGACGCGATATCTGGGCGGAAATTCGTGGAATACGCCCGTCACCACCAGCCTGCCACGCGAACAATTGTTGCAGCTGGCGCAACGTTTAGTGACGCTGCCGCAAGGGTTCAAACTGCATTCGCGCGTGGAAAAAATCATCGCCGACCGCACCGCCATGGGCAAGGGCGAATTGGCGCTGGATTGGGGCATGGCCGAAAATCTCGCCTACGCCAGTCTGGTGGTGGAAGGTTATCCGGTGCGTTTGTCCGGTGAAGATTGCGGGCGCGGCACGTTCTTTCACCGCCACGCGGTGCTGCACGATTTGAACCGCGAACAATGGGACGAAGGCATCCACATTCCGCTGCAACACATCGCGCCCGATCAGGCCGATTTTGCGGTGATCGACTCCATTCTGTCGGAAGAAGCGGTGCTGGGTTTTGAATACGGCTACGCCACCGCCGAGCCGGACACGCTGACGCTGTGGGAAGCGCAGTTCGGCGATTTCGCCAACGGCGCGCAAGTGGTGATTGACCAGTTCATCGCCTCGGGCGAAGCCAAGTGGGGCAGGTTGTGCGGTCTTACCTTGTTGTTGCCGCACGGTTTCGAGGGGCAGGGGCCGGAACACTCGTCCGCGCGTATCGAACGTTATTTGCAACTGTGCGCCGAGTACAACATTCAGGTGTGCGTGCCTTCCACCGCCGCGCAAATTTTCCACCTGCTGCGCCGCCAGATGTTGCGCCCATACCGCAAACCGCTGGTGGTGTTCACGCCCAAGAGTTTGCTGCGCAGCAAAGAAGCGGCTTCGCCGCTAGAGCAGTTTGCGGAAGGCGGTTTTCAAACCGTGATCCCGGAAGTCGAAAAGATGGATGCGAAAAAAGTGAAACGCATCATTATCTGTAGCGGCAAAGTGTATTTCGACCTGATCAAATATCGGCGCGAAAAAGACATCGCCAATACCGCCATCGTGCGGCTGGAACAACTCTACCCGTTCCCGCACGAAGAGTTCTCCGCGCTGATCGTGTCTTATCCCAATGCGAAAGAAGTGGTGTGGTGTCAGGAAGAGCCGGGCAACCAAGGCGCATGGCATCGCATCCAGCATTACCTGTCGCGCCACATGCGCCCCAACATGCGCCTCGACTACGCATTACGTCCTTCCTCGGCCTCGCCTGCCGCCGGCTATCTTGCAGTACATAACGAACAACAAAAAGATGTGGTTGCGGCGGCCTTCCGCCCCAACCTGAATGTCAAAATCACACCGGGAGCACACCATGGCTAATATCATCGAAGTCAAAGTTCCACAACTGTCCGAATCCGTGTCCGAAGCGACGCTGCTCACCTGGAACAAACAAGTCGGCGACGCAGTGTCTGAGGGCGAAAATCTGATCGACATCGAAACCGATAAAGTGGTGCTGGAACTGCCCGCGATCAAAAGCGGCGTGCTGGTGAAAATCCTCAAAGCCAACGGCGCGCAAGTGGGTAGCGGTGAAGTGATTGCGCAGATTGATACGGAGGCGGTGGCGCAAGCGGCGGTCGCTGCACCTGCGCCCGCCGCTGTTGTTCCCGCCGTCTCACCTTCCGCGCGCAAACTGGCGCATGAGCATGACGTGGATGCCGCGAGCTTGCAGGGCAGTGGACGCAAAGGGTTGGTGACTAAAGAGGATGTGCTGGGCGCAGTACAAGTGACCCCGGCTAACCCGATTGCGGCCACACCTCCCGTAGGAGCGGCTTTAGCCGCGAATGTTATTCGCCAGCAAGCTGGCTCCTACAATCCGGTGCAATCTTCCGACCGAGCTGAACAGCGCGTCCCCATGACCCGCATTCGCCAGCGCATCGCCGAGCGCCTGCTGCAATCGCAAGCCAACGCCGCAATCCTCACCACCTTCAACGAAGTCAACATGCAGCCGGTGATCGAGCTGCGCAACAAATACAAAGATGTGTTCGAGAAGAAGCACGGCGTGAAGCTCGGCTTCAGTTCTTTCTTCATCAAAGCCGCCGTGCTGGCCTTGCAGAAATTCCCCATTGTCAACGCCTCGGTGGATGGCAGTGACATCATCTACCACGGTTTCTTCGACATCGGCATGGCCATCGGCAGCGAACGCGGGCTGGTCGTGCCCATCCTGCGCGATGCCGACAAACTGTCACTGGCCGACATCGAAAAACGCATTGCCGACTTCGCCGCACGCGCCAAAGACGGCAAACTCACCATGGAAGAACTTTCCGGCGGCACGTTCTCCATCACCAACGGCGGCGTGTTCGGCTCCATGCTGTCCACCCCCATCATCAACCCGCCGCAAAGCGCCATCCTCGGCATCCACGCCACCAAAGACCGCCCCGTCGCCGAAAACGGCCAAGTCGTCATCCGCCCCATGAACTACCTCGCCCTGTCCTACGATCACCGCATCATCGATGGACGCGAAGCCGTGCAGTTTTTGGGCACGATCAAGGAAGCGCTGGAGTTCCCGGGCAGAGTTTTGCTGGATTTGTAAACCGTACCTTGTCCGCAAGTCAATGAATACGGCAATCTGCAATAAGTGCATGGTGCGGATCGCCTATTGACGGGCGTTCCCATGAGGTTGGCATTTAAAAATCATAATATTTTCAGTCAGGACTTTTTCCATGAACAAACTCTCCGCTTACCAAATTATCGAAGAAAACGGCAAGTCTGCCGGGCGTTTTGTCGAGTTGGCGCTGGATGATCTCGACGCGGGCGAGGTGGTGATTCGCACGCATTTTTCCGGGGTGAATTACAAGGACGCGCTGGCGGCGACGGGCGCGGGAAAAGTCATCCGGCGTTTTCCCTGCGTGGGCGGGGTGGATGTGTCGGGGGTGGTGGAGTCGTCGTCCGATGCGCGTTTCAAAGCGGGCGATCAGGTGCTGGTCACCGGTTACGATATGGGCGTGGCGCATGATGGCGGCTTTGCCGAATTCGTGCGTGTTCCGGCGGATTGGGTGGTGGCTTTGCCGCAAGATTTGACGCTGTTCGACGCGATGGCGCTGGGCACAGCTGGGTTCACGGCGGCGCTGGCGATTTACCGTTTGGAGCAAAACGAACTAACGCCCGCCAAGGGCAAGGTGATTGTCACTGGAGCTACGGGCGGCGTGGGCAGTTTGGCAGTGCGCATGTTGTCGCAACTGGGTTATCACGTGGTGGCGCTGACCGGAAAAACGAACGAGCGGGAATATTTGCGTTCGCTCGGTGCAGCCGAAGTGTTGCTGCGTAACGACATCGACTTCGCCAGCAAACGGTCGCTGGAAAGCGCGCAGTGGGCGGGCGCGTTGGATTCGGTGGGCGGCGACACGCTGCCCTGGTTGCTGCGCACCATGCAGCAAAACGGCGCAATCGCCTGCTTCGGCAACGCGGGCGGGGTAGAGTTACACACTTCGGTGTTCCCGTTTATTTTGCGCGGGGTGAAATTGCTGGGCGTGGATTCCGCCGCGACACAACAGCCATTACGATCACAAATGTGGCAACGGTTGGCGGGCGATTTGCGCATCGCCAACCTCGACCAAATCGGCCACCGCATCGCCTTTGCCGACTTGCCGCAAGCCTGCGCCAAGCTGATCCGCAATGAGGCGCACGGGCGCGCAGTGGTGGAATTTGTAGCGGAATAACTCGGCGCGGTTATAATGCGCGCCCTCTCGGACAATCAACGTCCAAATGCGGAAGTGGCGGAATTGGTAGACGCACTGGATTTAGGTTCCAGCGCCGCAAGGTGTGCAGGTTCGAGTCCTGTCTTCCGCACCAGAACAAAAAAAGCTACCGGATTCGGTGGCTTTTTTCTTTCAAAATGAAGAAGTCAATCAGAAGGCACGCTTGTTCGAAGCCATGTGGTTTGTTTGCCTTCATCTCTGCCCCATCCCCACCCCAGCCCTCCCCTTGAAGGGGAGGGAGCTTTGTTTCACCCACTAAAATTTACATAGAACAAGATTTTTGATTCATCCTAGAAAACGCAGTTGAGGGGGTTGTAGGGGCGAATTTATTCGCCCGCTCAACGTGTTATGTGCGAATGAATTCGCACCTACACTGTCGTCGTAACGCTTTGGATTTTCAGAGTATTCAGCTTCAACTGAGTTTTTTTAGTTCATACCTTATGCACATTCCACTGCACCACGCCCCAGATGGAAAAATCCTGTTCCGGTTGGATGGTCACTTCCGGGTAATCGGGATGCGCGGCGCGTAGCACTTTGCCGCGCGGGGTGTAGAGCAATTGTTTCACCGTGAATTCGCCATCCACCACTGCTACCACCACGCAGCCGTGAGCGGCGGGCACTGAACGATCCACCACCAGTAAATCGCCGTCAAAGATGCCCATCTCGCGCATTGAATGTCCCGCCACGCGCATAAAGAAGGTCGATTCCTTGTGCTGGATCAGATGCTCATCCAGACTCAAGCTCCGTTCCACATAATCGTCGGCGGGCGAGGGGAAGCCGGCGGGCACGGCCTTGCGCAACAAGGCGCGCTGGCGTTCGAACATCGACTTGTTGGGATGCGTCAGCGACAGCAGGGCGGAGTGCGCGGTGCGATGCGCGGGGCTGGCAAAAGCGTGGTTGAGGCGGGGCATGGCATTTTCCTACAGAACGAACGTTCTTGAATCATAAAGAACGAACGTTCTGTTGTCAACGACTGAATGCAGCGGCCCCAAGGACTTTCCCGTTTATGTGCCCTGAGCCACAGTCCATCTCTATCTTGAAGCGCACACTGCCCGTTAATGATTCGAAAATTCCATTTATGCATAGTGCCGATCAGGGGATTTGAGGCGAGGTTGAAGAAAACATAAACAACGCTCATCATTCCGGCGAAGGTCGAAACGATGGGCTAATGCAGATAACTCACCGGAGAACATCATGAACAAGAAGAACATGTTATTGGGGTTGGCTACAGCAACGTTGTTGTCCGGCGCGGCAGCTTATGCGGCAGGCCCGGTGAAAACCAAAGACGGCGAACAACAGGCGCAAACCGCGAAGAAAAAAACAGTTGCGGCCGTCGCGCCGCGCGCCAAAGTGCGCAGCGCTCCCGCCGCGAAAGCGCGCCCCGCACAACCCAAAAAAATAAAAGCGCAAACCAAGGCCGTCCCTGAAATTATTTCCCCGCTCGAAGCGACCGATGAAAACAGATCCGGCGCAGAAATGGGCGGCGGCATGAAGGGCGGCATGGGCGGTATCAGGCGCTAGGCAGTTCCAATTCCATTTCAAAATTTGAATTTACTCCCTTCTCCCGCAGGCGGGAGAAGGGTTGGGGATGAGGGTCTATGCATCCCGTAATTTGTTGCAACTCAACGCCCCTCACCCTAGCCCTCTCCCGCTTGCGGGAGAGGGAACTGATAGCAGCAGGAATTTCATTTCTTCACTATTGGTCTGTAAATGGAATAACACGCCCGCAAGCCATTAGTAAATACGGGCATCTTCGGGATGCAGTTGTTGCAGATCGCCTATTGATGCGGCTTGCGGGGCAGGAATGTTTATCTGGTGCGTTAGCACACAGAGCAAATCCAGAATAAGGTTGATGATCTGTCATGCGTTACGGATTGATGGTTGCCCGTTGTTACCTATGCCAACCTAACTGTGAACGCACCAACCATACTGAAGGAGTTGATATGAGCAACAAAAAAATATTTGTTGAACAGCGCGCAGAAGGTGACTACGCAGTCAGGCGACCAAACTCGGAAAGAGCCAGCGCCGTGCTGCCCACGCAGGCAGAAGCGATCAAGCGAGCGAAGGAGCTGAGCAAAGGCGGTTCGCCCTCGGTCGAACGCGTGCGCAATACGGCGGGCGGCAAGCCGGATCAGTGGCGCAAAGCATAGCAATCCTGTTTTTTTTTCGGGCAGGCAACCCAGACGGGCACTTGAATCAAGTGCCCGTTTTGCTTTTCAGAATTGACAGCAGAACGTTCGTTCGGTATCTTTGGCGCGCAAGGTTGATGATCTGATTAACGCAAGGGCATCTCTAAAAATTCAAAGTTCTAAGCAAGACAAGGCGCGAGCAAAAAATTGCGACGCAGCATATGTTGGATATGTAAGGAGTAATTTTTTGTGAGCAACGCAGTATTGCGACGAAATTTGGATTTTTAGAGATGCCCGAAAAAAATGAGGAGATTTAGATGTCAGAGGTGAAGCAGGTTAAATTGACACCCAACGAGATTCGCACTGCCAAGAACGCGGCGGCAGCTGAAAAAACGCTAGCCCTCGCCAATAAATTGATGCTCACCGCCAATCAGGCAGCGGCAGAGGCACAACAGATACTGCAAGCCAAACAACTCATTGCCGCTCAAAAAGAGGATGCGGCAGCTAAGGCACAAGCTGCGTATGCAACGGCTGTTGAACAGAAAGCGCAAACCGAACAGGAAAAGAGCGCCGCAACGGCGGCAGGTGAACAAGCGCGCGCGGATGCCGAGGCGGCCAGAGTCGCCAAACTCCTCGCCGCACAACAAGCTGCGGCGGCAAAACAATTGGCAATGGAACAAGCAAGACAACGTGCGCAAGAAGCCGCCGCAGCCAAACTGGCTCAGGCAGAAGCTAGAAAAAAAGCGGCGGAAGAAGCGGCTGCCTTGAAAAAAGCGCAAGCCGAGGCGAAGAAACAAGCCGCCGAAGAAGCCGCAGCCCTGAAGAAAGCCGAAGCAGAAGCCAAAAAGCTTGCCGCGCAACAAGCGGCAGCAGAAGCCGCAGCGATGAAATTGGCCGAAGCCGAAGCACGCAAGCTGGCGGCGCAACAAGCAGCGGCAGCAAAAAAGGCGGAAGCCGAGGTCAGGAAGAAAGCGGCGGAAGAAGCCGCTGCCCTAAAGAAAGCCGAGGCAGAAGCCAGAGCCAAGGCCGCAGCAGAAGCAGCCGCCTTGAAAAAAGCCGAAGCCGAAGCACGCAGGCTGGCGGCACAACAAGCCGCCGCCGCAAAGAAGGCCGAAGCCGAGGCCATGAAGCAAGCTGCCAAAGAAGCGGCGGAAATTAAACAAGCCGAAGCCGAGGCGCGCAAGATCGCAGCGCAGCAAGCTGCCGCCGAGAAGAAGGCCGAAGCAGAAGCCAGAAAACAAGCCGCACTGGAAGCTGCCGCCATCAAGAAAGCAGAAGACGAAGCCAAAAAGGTCGCCGCCCAGGAAGCCGCAGCAGCAAGAAAGCTGGCCGCAGAACAAGCCAGGTTGGCAGCGCAAGAACTGGCCGCTGCCAAGAAAGCGGAAGCCGATGCACGCAAGGCCGCAGCGGCTCAGGCGAAACAGATTGCACAGGAAGAAGCGGCTGCACGCAAAGCGGCGGCAGAGTTGAAAAAAGCCGAGGCCGCCGCCAGAAAAGCCGCCTTGGCTCCGCCCGAACCTGTCTGGCCCTTCCCGGACGAGGAAAGCAAAGAGGCGGCTTGAGGAAGAGATGACAAGTAAATCCGGTTTTAATTCTCAATATTCGGGAGAACCATGATGACTGAAAATTCTGTTATTCCAAGCAACAAGCGCAACATCTGGATGCGCGGCCTGTTCATGCTGTTGATGGCTGTGGCGTTTCATGTGTGCATGACGGTGTTGGGGATCGTGGCGGTTATCCAATTCGTGCTGGTGTTGTTGAATGACGCACCCAACGCGCGGCTGATTTCGTTTGGCCGCAGCATGGGCAACTACCTGCGCCAGATCGTCAACTTCCTGACTTTTGCCACGGAAGAAATTCCGTTCCCGTTCAGCGAGTGGCCGCAGAGCGAGTAACCCCGGCACTTGAGGCCACCTCTAAAAATTCAAAATTCTAAGCAAGATAAGGCGCGAACAAAAAATTGCGACGCAGCATATGTTGGATATGTAAGGAGCAATTTTTTGTGAGCAACGCAGTATTGCGACAAAACGAAGTTTCAGTGAAGACTAAGCTTTAGGTTATGTCGTAACTAAAGTTTGGATTTTTAGAGGTGGCCTTTTTGCTTTTCCCCGGCGCGAAATTTAGGCAGGCCTATATATTCTCGCGTGTGGCACATTCCGCTCGTTACTGATAAATTCCGCCCCCAATGGCGCAGGGGTGGTAACGCCGTTTCTGAATGAATAAACAATCTTGGGTTTTCAATCTCTTCGGGTCAATTCCCCGCACCTTGGTGCGAAGGCTGGCGGTAGCCAGCAGCTTGAAGAGCGGTGTTAATACCCCGCAGCTTGCTGCGGGGTGC
>JAGVNQ010000248.1 GCA_020053195.1 Sideroxydans sp. | reverse complement strand
TATTACTGGTTGCTGCAATTTTTTCAACGCATGCGCGCGCGGAAGCCTGGTCGTTCAACGATGCCCGTTCCGGTTTCGGCGACTTCGCTCTGGGTTTTGCCGCCAGCCTCGCCGCGCACGAAGCAGGTCATCTGGTGGTGGCGAAAGCGAAAGGTTATGAAGTCGGACACGACGGTTTATCCATCACCTATCCCAATGCGCAATTCAAGCACGGCGACCAATTACAAATCGCGTCGGCGGGTTTTCAGACGCAATGGCTGCTGGACGAAGTTGTGTTGCGCGAAAGCGAAAACAGCGGTCGCAAACCCGGCAATTTCGGCGCGGGCATGGTGTGCGCGCAACTCGGCACGACGCTGGCTTATCTCACTTTCCTGAAGAACCATCCGCGCAGCGATACAGCGGGCATGTCGCAAGCGACGGGGCTGTCAAACGACAGGCTCGCCTTGCTGCTGGCCGTTCCCGGAATGTTCGATGCGTGGCGCTTGTTTGGCGATGATGTGCCGAAATACGTGCCGCAAATCGCGGTGATGGGCAAAGGGCTGAATATGGTTTGGATATGGACGTATTGAACAAACATCTTGATGGAGATGCCCGTCAATAGGCGATCTACAAGCAGTAGTAGGGTGCGTTTACGCACCAAGTGTTGGTGCGTAAACGCACCCTACTTTCGACCGTAAGTTACAAAGTGATACGTCAGCGCCTGCGGCGTTTCCTGCGCACGCGCTTCGCGCGAAATTTCCCGCCATGTGTTTTGCTCGAATGCTGGGAAGTGCGCATCGCCATCCACATTCTGCTGAATCTCGGTGATGTACAACGTGTTCACCAGCGGCAGCGCTTGCGCGTAAAGCTCCGCACCGCCCACCACAAAAATCTCGTCGTCGCCCGCGCACAATTGGATCGCCTCTGGCAACGAGTGCGCGATGAGACAACCTTCAATTTTCAATTCCATGTTGCGCGTGACGATCACCGTGGTGCGCCCCGGCAACGGCTTGCCGATGGAATCGAACGTCTTGCGCCCCATAATCATGTGATGCCCCATGGTCAGCGCTTTGAAATGTTTCAAGTCTTCTGGGCAGCGCCAGGGCAGGGTGTTGTTGATGCCTATGGTGCGGTTTTTCGCCATGGCGACGATGAGGGAAAGCGAGGACATATTAGAGTAATCCTAAGTCAGATGAACCGAAACAAAATAATTTTGCACGCGGAGGGGCGGAGGTCGCGGAGAAAAACAAAACGGGCGTGAAACTTGTTTCTCCGCGAGCTCCGCGCCTCCGCGTGAGAAATGCTTGTAACAATACCTACCAATGCAACGTTCTCATACGCGAGCTTTTCTTCTGCTGGTGCGATTCCATTCTGGCCACGACGTGGTCGAGCACGTCGATGGCATCCAGCACGAATGGGCCTTTGTTGAGCATGATGCATTCGGCGCGTTCGGCCATGGCCGCGTCGGTGACTTCGGCACGTGAGGGCAGGTTCTCCTTGACTAATCCTTCCAGCACTTGCGTCGCCCAGATCACCGGCACATGCGCCGATTCGCACAGCCATAAAATTTCTTCCTGCGTTTCGGCCAGCCGCTCGTAACCGATTTCCACCGCCAGATCGCCGCGCGCGATCATCACGCCGAACGGATGTTTGCCTGCGCCGCGCACAATAATTTCCGGCAAATTGCGCAGGCCGTTTTTGGTTTCTATCTTGGCCACGATGCCCAGTTTGTCGGCGTTGCGCGCGGCCATCGCGTCGATTAACGCCTGCATGTCGGCGGCGGATTGCACGAAGGAATAACCGGCGATGTCGGCATGTTGCGCAACGAAATCCAGATCGAGCAAATCTTTTTCGGTGAGCGCGGGCAGTGCCAGATCGCTGTCGGGAAAGTTGAGGCCTTTTTCCGCCATCAACTTTGAACCCGCCGCATTGGCGCGGGTGACGTGCAGCAGCGCGCCTTGCTCGTTTAACGCCTCCACTACGGTAGTGATATGGCCGTCGTCGATCAACACGCGCTGGCCGACTTTGAGATGATCGAGTACGGCGGGCTGCGCGCAACTGATGTGCGCGGGGATGATGCTGTTGTCGGCTTCGTCGATCTCGGCGGGTTCGCCTGGGATGGCTTCGCGCGTGAGCATCAGCGCGTCGCCATCGCGCAGCAGAATGGTGAGTGGCGTGGGCGCGATGGCGTTGATGAACGTTTCAAACACCGGATGGTTGTGTTTGATGTGGGCGATATGTTTGAGCTGGATGTTTTCTTCCAGATAGGCGGTGGCCTGACACGAGACGCGCACTTCGCTGTCGGACAAATGTTCTTCCACGATCAATGTGCCGTCTTTGCCGCGCAAGTCGATGAAGCTGATGTGGTCGTTTTTTTTCAGGCGGCGCAGCCAGTCGGCATCCACACTGAGGCGTGCAGGCAGCCTGCGCCCGAGGCCGTCTTTGCCCGCATTGCAGCCCGGTCTGCCGCTGCCATCGAGAATCAGCGTGGCGGGCGCGGTGATGACCCCGCGATTGTTGCGCAGCGGCTTGAGGTGGATCACGGTTTGTTCAGTGGCCAGCGCACCCGTGCGCAGTTTCGGCCCGGCCAAATCCATCATCACTTTGCAGTTGCGCCCCAATTCCAGCGAAGCGTTGCGCACGTGTTCGATCATCTTTTGCCACACCTCGGGTGCATCGTGCGCGCAGTTGATGCGCGCGCAATCCATGCCGCGCTGCACCAACTCTTTCACGAAGACATAATCCGTCGCCGCCTCGCTCGGGAACGTCACCATGATGCGCACCGCGCGATGTTTGTGCGCCGGGCCGAACAGGCGGTTGGTACGGTGCGTCAGTTGCGAGCCGATCTCGTTGAAAGTCTGCGCGGCAGCCAGCAATTTTTTCAATTGCGTGGGCGCACCGGTCAACGCCTCCAGCGCATGAATCACCGCATCCAGATTCGCCAGCACATGCCCCTCGGTGCGCCCCAGCGACGACAGACCAATCGCCGCCAGCACATTCTGAATCTCGCGCAAATCGTGGCGGCGCAAGCCGATATAAGCCGCCATGTTGCTGGCGGAATCGGCAAACTCCGTGTCGTGGATATGCGGATGCCAGTTTTTCAGCAGACCTTGCTGAATCTTCTCGGCTTCCGCGCGGAAATGTTTCAGGTCGAGTAGCAGTTTGGTTAGTTGCGCTTCGTCAATGACGTTGTCGGCGGGCTTGGGAGGGGTCATGGTTGGTTAAATTGCCACTGGCGCTTTGATGGCGGGGTGAGGATCGTAACCTTCCAATGTGAAACTTTCATAACTGAATCCAAAGATGTCTTTTACATTGGGATCAATCTTCATGTTCGGCAACGGTCGCGGTTGACGCGACAACTGTTCGCGTGTTTGCTCCATGTGGTTGGAATACAAATGCGCGTCGCCGAAGGTATGCACAAAGTCGCCGGGCTGCAGGCCGCACACTTGCGCCATCATCATAGTGAGCAGCGCGTAGCTGGCGATGTTGAACGGCACGCCAAGGAAGATGTCGGCGCTGCGTTGATACAGTTGGCAAGACAATTTCCCGTCCGCCACATAGAACTGAAAGAAGGCGTGGCAAGGCGCTAACGCCATCTGATTCAACTCGCCCACGTTCCACGCCGAAACGATGATGCGGCGCGAATCGGGGTTGTGTTTGATCTGCTCCACCGCATCCCAAATCTGGTTGATCACGCGGCCGTCCACCGTCTGCCACGAGCGCCACTGCTTGCCGTACACCGGGCCGAGATCGCCGTTTTCATTCGCCCATTCGTCCCAAATGCTGACCCCGTTTTCTTTGAGATATTTGGTATTGGTGCTGCCCTGCAAAAACCACAACAGTTCATGCACGATAGATTTGAGGTGGCACTTTTTGGTGGTGACCAGCGGGAAGCCTTGCGCTAAGTCGAAGCGCATCTGGTAGCCGAACACGCTGGTGGTGCCCGTGCCGGTGCGGTCGGATTTGTGTGTGCCGTGGTTGAGCACGTGCTGCATGAGGTCGAGATATTGGCGCATGGTTAAGGTTGTGTGATCGCGGTGTTGAGTGAATTGCAGGGTGAGAATCCTAGCATAAACCACTTTCGTTGTTTCTTGCCTGCGCATTGGTTAAACTAACCGGACTAACCAAGGAGAATGCCATGCCGACAGTCAATATCCATGAAGCAAAAACGCACCTATCACGTTTGCTGGACGAGGTGGTGGCGGGGGATGATGTGGTGATCGCCAAGGCGGGCAAACCGATAGCGCGGCTGATTCCGTTTGTCTCACCCAGCAAAAAGCGAAAGCTCGGCATACTGGCCGGGAAGCTCAACGTTCCGGTGGATTTTGATGCGCCGTTGCCGGAAGAAGTGCTGGCCTCGTTCGAGGGGCAGTGATGAGACTGTTGCTGGACACCCACATTCTCATCTGGGCGCTGGGCGAACCCAAGCGTTTGCCCAAAGACGCGCGCAATGCGCTGGAATCTCCACTCAACGAGGTGATGTTTTCCGCCGCAAGCATCTGGGAGATCGCCATCAAGGCGCAGCTCGAAAGGACGAATTTCAAAGTCTCGCCCGAAGAAATTGCACGAGCGGCGTTGGACAGCGGATTTGTCGAATTGCCCGTGCGTTTTGGTCACGGCGCAAAAGTATCAAGCTTGCCGTTACACCACCGCGACCCGTTTGACCGCATTCTCGTGGCGCAAGCCATGACCGAACCCTGTCACTTGCTGACTGCCGACGCGATTCTCGCAAAATATTCGGAGTTGGTTTTGGTGGTGTAATTTTGCTGTGATTGTGGCAAATGGATGATGTTCGTCAACGAAGCTTCGTATAATCGCTCCATCCGTTTATCCCATATCAAACCCTATGAAACTCGCCCAACTGGATTTTCCCGCAATACTTTCGTCTTCCAACACGCACTTGCTGGTGCTGTTACCCAAAGCCAAAACCCTGCCCAAGGATATTGCGCACGGCGATTTGCTCGCCGCCGTGCTCAAACGCCGCGTCATGGAAGCGGACGAGCTGGCGAAGTCGCCGGTGTCGGCGAATGCTGGTGACGGCACGCTGGTGGCGTGGGCCATGGTGGATTTCGACAAGGATACGTTTGCGCAGCAAGTGCAGGTGCGCAAGGGTTTGCAGTTATTGCTGGAAGAGCAGCCGAAGACGATTGCGATCTCGGTGTCGGGCGAACACGCGCAACGTGCCGCCGAGCTGGCGGTGTATGGCGCGTGGGTGAACGGCGCGCTGTTGCCGGTGTGCAAGAAAAAAGACGAGCGCAAAGCGTTGCAGAAGATTGAGGTGTTCGGTCTTGGTCGGCTCCTTCCCCCTGGCAGGGGGAAGGTTGGGATGGGGGTGGAGTCTCGGAGTGCTAAAGTTTCTACCCCCACCCTAGCCCTCCCCCTGCAAGGGGGAGGGAATGCTGGTGCATTCGATGCGCTCAAAGCGCAAGCCGCCGGCAATCTGCTGTGCCGCGAACTGACCGTGTTGCCGCCGAACGAACTGACACCGGGCGCTTACCGTCAGCGCGTGAAAAAACTGGCGCATGAAAACAACTGGAAGCACGAAGAGTTCGACATGAAGGCGCTGCGCAAAATGGGTGCGGGCGCGTTCGTGGCGGTGGCGCAGGGCAGCGAGCCGGAAGATGCGGCCATCGTGCATCTCACTTACACCCATCCGAAAGCCAAGCAGACCGTGGCTTTGGTGGGCAAAGGCATCTGCTTCGACACCGGCGGACACAACCTCAAGCCGTCGCGCTACATGCACAACATGCACGAAGACATGAACGGCTCGGCGGTAACGCTGGGTATTTTGCTCGCGGCCACGCAACAGAAGTTAGCTGTGAACATCGATTGTTGGCTGGCGCTGGCGCAGAACCACATCAGCCCCAAAGCCTACAAACAAAACGACATCGTCAAGGCGCTCAACGGCACCACCATCGAAGTGATGCACACCGATGCTGAAGGGCGCATGGTGCTGGCCGATACGCTGACGCTTGCCTCGCGCGCCAAGCCGAAACTGTTGATCGACTTCGCCACGCTGACCGGCAGCATGGCGATGGCGCTGGGCGCGCGATACAGCGGCGTGTTCGGTACGTCCGACGAATTGGCGCAACGTGCGGTGAGTGTGGGCAAACAAAGCGGCGAACGCCTGTGCGCTTTTCCGCAAGATGAAGATTACGAACCCGCGCTCGATTCCAAAGTCGCCGACATCAAACAATGTACGCTGGACGGAGAAGCCGATCACATCCTCGCCACGCGCTTCCTCAAACGCTTCGTCGAACACGACACGCCGTGGTTGCATGTTGATCTTTCCGCCAGCCGTTGTGACGGCGGCTTGGGCATCGTGGCGCACGAAGTCAACGGGTTTGGCGTGGGATGGGGGCTGGCGATGTTAAAAATGTTGCACTGAATTCGCGCCGGATTTGACAAGGCTAAAATGCGGGCTGTATAAGCAATGCTGCGTTCCAGAAAATTCCGGGATTGCACAGTGACTTTTTTATTGACTCAACTTAAGGGGAGCAAACATGAAGAAAATCATCACAGTATTGTCTTTGGTTATTGCCTTGCCGACAGCCGCATTTGCGGCAGATAACGTGGGCGGATGCGGTTTGGGTTCCATGGTTTTCAAGGGTCAGTCCGGTATTGCTCCGCAAGTTATGGCGGTTACCACGAACGGTACATCCGGCAACCAGACTTTCGGTATTTCTACCGGCACGCTGGGTTGCACACCTGATGGCACGGTGAGTTCAAACATGAAGACCGCCATGTTCATCGAAAACAACAAACAGCAACTGGCGCGCGACATGTCTGTCGGCAGCGGCGAAACGCTGGCTTCGTTGTCGCACCTGATGGGTATTGAAGCAAAAGACCAGGCCGCATTTAACCGTGCAGCCAAAGATAATCTGGCACGCATCTTCACCACCGATCAGGTTGCGACGGAGCAAGTCATCGTTGCCCTGCGCGAAGTGCTGGCATCTGACGCACAGCTGTCCCGCTATCAAACTGCTCTGTAATAATCAGGCAGTCTGAATAAAAACCCAGTAGTCACCTACTGGGTTTTTTTATGATTTCGTTTTCAGTATTACCTACCCACATGCGCCGGATTTGGATTGTCGTTTTGTTATTGCAGTCTGCCGCCGTCTATGCCGCGACAGATAGCGCGTACCTCGCGCAATTGCAGGCGCAGGCGCGGCAGATGAATCTGGCCGAGCGTCCCGAATGGCGCAAGCTGCTGCACTATGTGCCCGGGCTGATCGCTCCCGGCTACAAGGGGCTGGTGGATAGTCGCCAGTTCTATCTGGCGGCGGACGGCAAAACCGACCCGCAAGCCGAACTGGATGCCACGCTGGCCAGTTTCTATTCGGACATCGAGGAAACCGCCACCGTACAAAATCCGCAATGCGCTTTTATCGCGCGTTATAGCTGGCTCGATGCCCAGTTGAAATTCGATGCGGCGCGTTTGCCGTCGCATACCTGCAAACGCTACGAAAATTGGCATGCCTCGCTGAACCCTGCCGGCCTGACGCTGATTTTCGCGTCGGCGTACATGAACAATCCCTCGTCCATGTACGGTCACACCTTTTTGCGCGTCGATGCCAAAGACCAGGACGAGCGCACCCGTCTGCTCGCGTACTCGGTAAATTTTGCCGCGAATACCAACGAAACAAACGGCATCACATTTGCGGTAAACGGTTTGTTTGGCGGTTACGCGGGCGCATTTTCCATGACACCTTATTACGCCAAAGTGCGCGAATACAGCGACTTCGAAAACCGCGATTTGTGGGAATACAATTTGCGGCTCACGCCGCAAGAGATCGACCGTGTGTTGATGCATGCCTGGGAACTGGGGCCGCAGTATTTCGATTATTTTTTCTTCGATGAAAACTGTTCCTACCATTTGCTCGGCTTGTTGCAGGTGGCGCGCCCCGAATTCGAGTTCTCCGAAAATTTTCGCTTTAACGCCATACCCTCCGACACGGTGCGCGAAATCACCTCGCATCAAGGTTTGATCGCGCGCACTGTCTATCGCCCGTCCAACGCCACGCTGTTGCGCAACCGGCTCGAACCGATGGATGCGCACGAGCGCGATCTGGTGCTGGCACTCAGCCGGGGCAAGATCGCGGGAAACGATACTGCCTTGCTCGCGCTGCCGCTGGCGCGCGAAGCCGCCGTGCTGGAAACCGGTCTGGACTATATCAATTACCGGCGCGTCACCGGCCATCAGGATGTCGCCGATCCCGCGTTGTTGGCGCAAGCGTTGCAGACTGCGCGTAGCCGTCTGGACATCATCACGCCGCCGGCCAATGTGCGCGAGCCTGAAGCCAAACCCGATCAAGGCCATAACTCGTCGCGCATCACGCTGGGCGCGGGACGGCGCGCCGCGCAAAATTTTCAGGAAGTGCAAGTGCGTCTCACTTACCACGACCTGATGGATCAGGACGCGGGCTATGTGCGCGGGGCGGCCATCGAATTTTTCAGCACGACACTGCGCCACTACGATTCCGCCGCCGCGCGGGTGGAGAGTTTCGCGCCGGTCAACATCATGTCGCTCTCGCCGCGCGATGATTTTTTTCACTCGCCGTCCTGGCATATTTCCGGCGGATGGCAGCGCGTCAAAGCGGCCAACGGCAGCGAACCGCTGGCGACGGTGCTGGACGGCGGCATGGGCGGAGCTTGGAGTAATCTTCAAAATAGCGCGCTCGGTTACGCCATGTTCGATACCGGCATGCGCTTTAGCGGCGCATTGGACAAGGGTTATGCCTTGGGTGTCGGTGCGCGCAGCGGCAGCTATATCGACCTCAATCCGGCATGGCGCGTTCACCCTTACCTGAAAACGATGCGCTATTTTGCCGGACAACAGGACAGCACTTTGCATCTGGGACTGGAGCAGCGCGTCGCACTAGGCCGCAATCTGGCGTTGCGCGTGGACGTTGCGCGCTTGCGCGAGCTGAAACAAATTTACAATACGGCATCCGTCTCGTTGCTGGCCTATTTTTAATATGCGTACACTAAGAACAATCTGTCTGATGGGTTTGCTGTTCAGTCTAAGCGGTTGCACGCAGGTGTTTTTTCAACCGCACCGTCAACTCATAGACACGCCGACACGCTGGGGTGTGGACTATGAAAACGAATATATCCAGACCATTGACGGCACAAAACTGAACGCGTGGTTCATGCCCGCAAAGGGCGAAGCCAAAGGTACCGTGCTGTTCCTGCACGGCAATGCCGAAAATATCAGCACCCATTTCCGCAGTGTCGTCTGGCTGCCGGCACAGGGTTATAACGTGCTCGCGCTGGACTATCGCGGCTACGGCGCATCGGATGGATTGCCCACGCTGCAAGGCGTGCAGATGGACATTGATGCCGCGCTGCGCCATTTGCTGACGCACAAGAATGTGGACGCGCAGCGCATCGTGGTGTTGGGGCAGAGTCTGGGCGGCGCGCTGGCGATTTACTACAGCGCGCACAGCGCCTACCGCGCGAATATTCGCGCCGTCATCAGCGACAGCGCGTTCTCCGACTATCGCCAAGTCGCGCGCGACAGCTTGTCGCACTTCGCATTGACCTGGCCGTTGCAATGGACCCCGTGGTTGCTGGTGGATAACGACTTCACGCCCCGCGATGCCATCCCGCTAATCAGCCCCATCCCGCTGTTTATCATTCACGGCGATCAAGACGCTGTGATATCGGTGCGCCACGCGCATCTGTTATTCGAGCAAGCAAAACAACCCAAAGAATTATTGATCGTGCCGGGGGCGGGACATATCCAGTCGCTGGAAAGCCCGCCAGTGAGGGAAAAACTCACGGCATTTCTGCGGCAAGTATTGGACAAGAGTACGGCGCTGTAGAGACTAACTGAGCGCCGCCACGACGGCATAACGCGCGGCCTTGCCGAGCAGCATGAACAGCGCCGCCTGCCACGGGTTCAGGCGCAACCAGCCCGCCGCGAGGCATAACGCATCGCCCAGCAGCGGTGTCCATGCCAGCAGCAACGCGGGTGTGCCGTAGTGTCTAACTTTTTCAATGTGTTTCAGTTGCTGTGTCTGCGGCAGCAACCAGCCCATGCCGAAACTCACCATGCCGCCCAGCGTGTTGCCGATGGTGGCGAAGGTCAGCGCGGTCCAGTAGGTTTCGGGATAAGCCTTGAGCGTGGCAAACAGCACCGCTTCCGAGCCGCCGGGGAGCAGTGTCGCCGCCAGAAAACTGCTGAAAAACAGCGCGGCGAGGCTGGCGGTTTCAGTCATGCTAGAAGCAACTGTGGAAGGGGTTGTAGGTGCGAATTCACCTCGAAGAGGTTCTTGCACCCTGTGGGTGTTCGCACGAATACGTTGTGATGTGCGAATGAATTCGCACCTACAAAAACCTTGGCTGCGATTTTAAAAGCCGAAGTTGGGATGATTTGTAAACATGACATGCCCGCGAGGCAGTAAATACGGGCTTCTCCATCAAGTGGTACACGTAGATCGCCTATTGGCGCGCGTTTCCGGGCAGTGGCATGTATAAAACTCAATTTCCGAGTAGTGCGCCGAAGATTTTTTTCACCAGATCGCTGCTGGCTTGCAGCGGGTGGGCGCGGATTTCTTTTTCCTGCTCGGCCATCATCAGGAACAAACCGTCCAGCGCTTTGCCGGTGATGTAGTCGTCAAGATGCGCATCTTTTTCTTTGACCAGCCCCACTTTTTTTGCCTTGCCCGCGAAGCGGTCGTAGGTTTTGGCGAGGCTGATTTGTTGCATGGACTGGCTGACGATGGGTTTGAATTTTTCGCCTAACGCGATTTCGGTGTTGCGGCGGAAATATTGCGTGGCCGCGTCGTCGTTGCCCAGCAGAATATCTTTTGCATCGGTCAGTGTCATGGCTTTCACCGCATCCACCAGCAGCGTTTTGGCCTCAGGCACGGCGGCTTCGGCGGCGCGGTTCATTGACGTGGTCAGTTCATCCGCGTACTTGCCCAAGCCGATCTTGCGCATCGTGCGTTCGGCTTTTTGCAGATTGTCCGGCAGCGGGATGCGCACTTTGTCGTTGCCAAGATAGCCGTTTTCCTTGGCGAGATTGGCCACCGCCGTTTCCGCGCCCTGCGCCAGCGCCTGACGCAAACTTTCGACTTGATCCTGCGTGCTGAATTGTCCCAAGCCGCTCACCGCTTCCGGCGCGGAAGCCGCCACTGGAGCAGACGCGGCAACCGTTTTGGCGGACGGATGGCGTATCTGATCCAAGCGTTTTTGAATCGAGTTCATGTCGAAGGCGCTGGCGGTAAAACTTGGTGCGAGCAGGGCAATCAGCAGTAGCGATCTCATGGTTTTCCTCTGCGTGTGCAATTAAGAATGCTGAATTGTAGGAGCGAGCTTGCTCGCGAAAATGTCCGGC
>JAGVNQ010000012.1 GCA_020053195.1 Sideroxydans sp. | reverse complement strand
ATTTTAAGTTCAACGATGTCAAGAGATGCGGCTGCAATATCGTTGAAGGTAATTTGCTTTTGGTTCAATAAAACTCTGAAGGCAGGATTCGCAAGAAACCTACTACTTATTAGTTCGCGAGCTTGGTCTTCGGTCAATGCAATCTTTGGTATTGTGCCCGAACCTTTGATTACAGTACCGTGACCGACAATGCCTTTTTCAGTAAATGAAACCTCTTCAAGTACTAATGGATTATCCGGTTTGCGGTGAACTCGGTAAGTGAATTCTTGCCCGTCTTTTTTGGATGTGATGAGGTATTCGCTGGTGAAACAGAAGCTGGCAAATCGACCTTTGCCGTTTTTACCAAATACAGGGCGGGGTAAACCTTCAATGCCGGGCGGAGGATTTGATGTTGTGCCGTGCCTAGTTACTCTGTCGTATGACATTGCGCGCCAGATAAATTTGAATTCATCACGAGTCATACCGACACCGTTGTCACTGATGGAGAACTGTCTTTCCGTCTTAATATCTGACCACGTGATATTCACCTCAGTTGCATACGCGTCCCAGCAGTTGGCAACTAGTTCAACAATAGCGGTGCTGGGATTGGTAATGATGGAACCAGCCCAGCTTTCCAAAAATCTATCTTCGTAGAAAAGACCTTCTTGTTCCACAGCAGCCCCTTGATGTTTTGAAATATTTTTTGCACTGTTGATGCCGATGCATTCTCTCCCACGCATCGATGTTTAGCAATCCACCCTTTCCCCGTACAATACCCGCCGCCCATGAAAACCATCACCTTCCCCGACAGCCCTTACATCCTGCATCTGCCGTTCGATCCGGCGGGCGATCAGCCCACGGCTATCGCGCAATTGGTGGAAGGTATCGAGGACGGTCTCGCCTATCAAACGTTGCTGGGGGTGACCGGTTCGGGCAAGACGTTCACGATGGCGAATGTGATCGCGCGCACGGGGCGACCGGCGATGGTGATGGCGCCGAACAAGACGTTGGCGGCGCAGTTGTATTCGGAGTTGCGCGATTTCTTTCCCGAGAATGCGGTGGAGTATTTCGTTTCCTATTACGACTATTACCAGCCCGAGGCGTATGTGCCGTCGCGCGATGTGTATATCGAGAAGGATTCCAGCATCAACGAGCAGATCGAGCAGATGCGGCTGTCGGCCACCAAGTCGATGCTGGAGCGGCAGGACTGCATCATCGTGGCCACGGTGTCGGCGATTTACGGCATCGGCGATCCGGTGGATTATCACGGCATGATTTTGCATTTGCGCCAGCACGAAAAAGTGGCGCAGCGCGATATGATCCAGCGCCTGGTGGCGATGCAATACGAGCGCAACGAACTGGATTTTCAGCGCGGCACGTTCCGCGTGCGCGGCGATGTGATCGACATTTTTCCGGCGGAAAGCAGCGAGAGCGCGGTGCGCGTGACGTTGTTCGACGACGAGGTGGAATCCATCGCTTTGTTCGATCCGCTCACCGGCCATATCCAGACGCGTGTGCCGCGTTACACCGTGTATCCCTCCAGCCATTACGTCACGCCGCGCGAGACCACGTTGCGCGCCATCGAAACCATCAAGGTGGAGCTGGCCGAGCGCATCGCGTTCTTCCAGAAAGAGGGCAAGCTGGTGGAAGCGCAGCGCATCGAGCAGCGCACGCGCCACGATTTGGAGATGCTGGCCGAGATCGGTTTCACCAAAGGCATCGAAAATTATTCGCGCCATCTTTCCGGGCGCGGTGCGGATCAAGCGCCGCCGACGCTGATGGATTATCTGCCGCCGAACGCGCTGCTGTTTCTGGACGAAAGCCATGTGATGATTCCGCAAATCGGCGGCATGTACAAAGGCGACCGCGCGCGCAAAGACAATCTGGTTAATTACGGTTTTCGCCTGCCATCGGCGCTGGATAATCGCCCGCTACGTTTCGACGAATTCGAAAAAATCATGCGTCAGGCCATTTTCGTTTCCGCCACGCCGTCCACTTATGAAGCCGAGCACACCGGGCAAGTGGTGGAGCAATTGGTGCGTCCGACCGGCTTGATCGACCCGATGATTGAAGTGCGTCCCGCCACCAATCAGGTAGATAACTTGATGTCGGAAGTGAGCTTGCGCACCAGCGTGGGCGAGCGCGTGCTGGTCACTACGCTGACCAAACGCATGGCGGAAGACCTCACCGATTATTTTTCCGAGCACGGCATCAAGGTGCGCTATTTGCACTCCGATATTGAAACGGTGGAGCGCGTGGAAATCATCCGCGATCTGCGCCTCGGCATGTTCGATGTGCTGGTCGGCATTAACTTGCTGCGCGAAGGATTGGACATTCCCGAAGTGTCGCTGGTCGCCATTCTGGATGCGGACAAGGAAGGTTTTTTGCGTTCCGAACGTTCGCTGATTCAGACCATTGGCCGCGCCGCGCGCCATCTGCACGGCACGGCGATTTTGTACGCCGACCGCATCACCGAATCCATGCGCAAGGCGATGTACGAAACCGACCGCCGCCGCACCAAACAGATCGCGCACAACGAAGCGCACGGCATCACGCCGGTGTCCGTGGTTAAACGCATCAAAGACATCATCGACAGCGCCTACAACGTGGACGACGAACGTTCATCGCTCAAGGCCGCGCAAACACAGGCGAAGTATCTGGCGATGAGCGAAAAGGAAGTGTCGAAAGAAATCGCGCGCATCGAAAAAGAAATGCTGCAAGCGGCGAAAAATCTGGAGTTCGAGAAAGCCGCGCAACTGCGCGACCAGTTGAAGAAACTGCGTGAGAGCGTGTTCTTTTCGCAGTTGTAAATTCCGCCATTCCGGCGCAGGCCGGAATCCAGATAAAAATATGATCCCTTGCGTAGCAAGGACAGAACTTAAAGGCATGTTAAGTAAAACCGCTGGATTCCGGCCTGCGCCGGAATGACGGCTTATT
>JAGVNQ010000280.1 GCA_020053195.1 Sideroxydans sp. | reverse complement strand
TCGTTCCTATTTTGAACGCCAGTCTGAGGCTGAATGAGGTGGGTAAAACGTACCGGAAACGGCGGCGGCAACTAGACTGAAACGATGTCGCGGCGCGCAGTGTAACAGAGGGCGGCGGCGGGCATTCAAAAAAACCTTTGCCCGCAGATTACACAGATTAAACAGATTTCAAGCAAAGGCAAAAAACAAAATGAACTAAAAACATCCGCCTAGAAAAGAATTGGCGAAAGAATTGGGAGAGCAGCACACGGTTCGCTAATTTCAGCAGTAACGTCTCGCAATTGACCAGAGCAAAACGCCCCGTCAGCGGGGCGTTTTGTTTGGCAATTAAAAAGGCTACTCGTTGATGAGGCTCTTTTCGGTTACCGCCACCTCATCCTGACAGACAAGGAGTTGCATCGTTTGCAGCAATTCTTCACGCAATGAAGTCAGTTGCTTGATCTGCTCGTCTAGTGCGAGCAACTTTGATTTCAAGCGACCACGAACGTCAAAGGAGCATAACTTACCTTCTTGTAGATAAGGAATGACTTCCAGAATCTCTTGTAGAGAGAAGCCTAGCCCCTGCGCAAACTTGATGAACTTCATTTGCTCAACCGTGGCAGGTGAAAAGTTGCGGTAGCCGGCCTCGGTGCGCCCTATCGCCTTCACCAAGCCTTTCTCTTCATAGAAGCGCAGCGTGTCCACGCTCACGCCGGTCAATTTTGCAAGTTCACCGATTTTCATGTTTCGCCCTTGACTCTGGAGTTCACACCAGAGTTTAGCATGAAGGTCTGTCCTGAACCCTATTCATGAACCTCTCGCTTTTGTAGGTCGGGATTTATCCCGACGCTGTTCGCAGTTTGAAAAAATCGTCGGGATAAATCCCGACTTACGAAAATCAGCACGGTTCATGGAATTCAATTCGGGCGATCATTGATCGGCTGCTGTCTCTCCCGCAAGCGGGAGAGGGGACTGCTGAACTTCGTGGCTAATCAGAAAATCCGTTAACAAAGAAAGGCGATTTTATGGCCCACGCATCTGTAACAAACCCGGTACTTCTGCTGACGGGAGCGACAGGACAAATTGGTCAACGCTTGCTCATCGAGTGGTGCAAACTCGGACACAAAACGGTACTCGCTCTCAGAAACCCTGATCGGCAATGGCCGGAAATAAGGCTGAAATTACAGGAATGCTTTGCACCTACAGACAACATCGTCGTCATCAAAACAGACTTGTCGAAAATGAATTTCGGATGGGGCTCCGACGAAATGAACTCATTAAGTTCCGTCACCTGTGTTGCGCACTTGGCAGCGCTTTGGGGATGGAATTTAAACTGGCACGATGCAGACAATATCAATGTTCAAGCCACCCTAAAACTGCATCACTGGGCGACAGAACGCGGTATTTCCGGGCCATTCGTATCGGCATGCGGATTCATGAGCCAAGTCCCCGGACACCTGGAGAAGATGGGGCTGACAGGCGCTGACGTGGATTGGGAGAAGGCTTCATCGAAATGGGGAGTTTATGAAACTTCAAAGATGAAGAGCTACTTGAGCCTGCACCCAAGCTCAATGAAAAATCACCCATTGCCCGTAACCTGGATTCATCCCGCAGTGGTTGTTGCGGACAATGGATTCAAAGAAGTGCCAGAGCATTCTGCGATAGCCGGAATAATCAGATCAATCAGCAAAGGGCAAATGCTTTTTATCCCGGGATCACGCCAACACATTGTGCCTTGGGTCACTGGAGAATATGTCGCAAAGTACGCAACATCACTCTTGCTGTCGGAGAAGATCGAAAATCATGACCACCTGCTACTCGATCCGAACTCCCCATCCCTATTTGATTCAGCAAAAATCATAGCCAAAGCAATCGGCGCAACAGCGCCAATTGGGCACGCCCCACTTTCTGTATTTTCTCTATTGCTGGGCATCCCATTTATTTCGAAGCTATTGAACACATCCAAGGAGTCGCTCAACTTCATCATCAGCTCCCCACCGAATTCATCGACCTCTTTGGCCTGGGCGAACAGCAAAGGAATCAGTCATCCGCCAATTAAGGAGTCACTGGAGTACACGGCAATCACCTGGGCAAAACTCCACCAATGAACCGGGATTGTTCATTATTGATCCGGCACGGTGAAGTCTTGATTCTGTCTGACTAATAGATGTCGCGGGTTTGAAGTAGGGTGCGCTTGCGCACCACTTTGTTCTGGTGCGCAAGCGTACCCTTCAAACTTCTATCGGCCGGATCAATAGGACGAGAACTCTTGTAGGCGAGCAGGGCAGCAATGTCAGACGCAGTCATAACGCTCGACTCTGACCAGCGCCAGGTCGCCCACTTTTTCGGTGGAGACTTGCAGTTGATAGGTTTTTATTCCGTCTGAGTTCTTGATTTGCAGCGGCGTGGAAACGCCGCTGTGCGGCTCGCCCGTGTTGAAGGTATCGACAATCGCCTCCTTGATTTTGCAGTGCTCGCAATTGATGTCCTTGCCGCATCCGGCTTCCGAAAACGAGTGGAGGCAGTCGAACACCTGGCCTCCGCGCTTGTCTTCGACTTCGGATAATTTCTTGCCGAACAAAGCCAGCGCCTTCTTGTTTACGGTAATCACTTGCCTCGGGTTTCCCTGCATCAACAGCACGGGTTCGGCGATGGACTCCAGCAGTTCGGCATTTCCCTGCGACGGATGATAGAGGATTTCGGTTTTTGAGATCGGCATGGTGTTCCTTTACTGGTTATCGGTGCTTAACCCGGATTGTTTATTGGCCTGTAGGTCGGGCTTTAGCCCGACTTGTCGGGTTAAAACCCGACCTACAACAACCTTGGATTTGTTAATGCCCAAAAATCTAATGGACAATCTGGGTTTAAGAATCCTGCTACAGTTTTTTCTGCCAGAACATCGCCTTGCCCATTTTTGGATCAAGCTCGTAACCCGCGAAGCCGCAGGCTTTGTACGCCGCCTGCGCCACGGCGTTGCCTTCCAGCACTTCCAGCGTGAGCTTGCAGCAGCCGAGGCCGATGGCGATTTCTTCCGCCTTCGCCAACAATTTTTTCGACAAGCCGCGTCCGCGAAATTGTGCAACGACGACGATGTCGTGCACGTTCAGTAACGGTTTGCAGGCGAAGGTGGAAAAGCCCTCAAAGCACACCGCCAACCCGGCGGGTTCATCGTCAACGAAAGCGAGCACGACATGCGCCGAGGGACGCTGGCGCAGTTCATCCACCAGATTGTTTTTCACAAAATCAGACAACTCCGCGCCGCCGCCCATCTCGTCTTGGGCGTATTCATTCAGCAGATGAACGATGGCAGATGCGTGGGATGGCGCAGACAAATCGGCGATCAAAATATTTTCCATGGCACAAGTCACTCTGTAGCCCGGATGTAATCCGGGGATTTTCGGTTTTCACTTTCCGGATTTCGCTGCGCTGCATCCGAGCTACGACTCAGCATGTGACACCGCCATCCACCACGATCACGCTGCCTGTGGAATAGGTGTTGCCGAATAAATACAAATACGCTTCGGCGATTTCATCGGCAGCGCCCAAACGATTTAGTGGCAAGTTGGGTGCGAGTTTGCGCACGTAATCGGCGCGTCCGGCAATCGGCGTGTCGGCATCGACAAAGCCGGGGCACACGGTGTTTACGCGGATGGGCGCAATCTCAATCGCGATGGCGCGAGCGAGCGCTTCGGTCGCGGCGTTCATCGCGCTGACGATGGAATAACCCGGATAGCTGCGTTGCGCCGCCACGCCCGAGGTGAGCACGATGGAGCCATGCGGGCGGAGGTGGCGCACGGCATGTTTCGCCAGCCGATATTGTCCCCAGAATTTCGCATCGAACGCGGCACAGACTGCGGCCACATCGTTGTCCAGAAATTTGCCGGACGGCAACTGCGGTTTGATCGTCGCCGCCAGATGGTCGAATGGGCCGACGCACGCGAAAAATTCGATCACCGCTTGTTCGTCCGACACATCAATTTGTTGCACCGATACGCGACCGCCGAGTTGTTGCGCGGCGGTATGCAGCTTGTCCGGCGAACGAGACGCGATAACCACCTCGGCACCGGCAGCCAACGCCTGCCGCGCCACGGCAAAGCCGATGCCGGAACTGCCGCCGACGACAACCACTTTTGAATTTTTGAGCATGATGTTTTCCAGAAATCGCTTGGCCGAATAGTAACGGAGAGTTGGCGAAAATGGGCGGAACAGGATTCTAGCGTTTACACCATATTTTCAAATGCCAACCTCGTGGAGATGCCCGTCAATAGGCGATCCGCATCGTTCAAAACGCGTAGATCGCCTATTGACGGGCATCTGCGGGCAGTTGATGTTTTAAAATTGCAGCATGCTGTATATGCGACGCGCATAACCACTACAATGCGTCATTCCAATTCACCGCGAACATCAGCCAACCATGAACACAGAAACCGAAAACAACGTACTGGTCATCACCGCCTCGGGCGCAGACAAGATCGGCCTCGTCGAGCAGCTGACAGGGCGCATCGCCGACAGCGGCTGCAACATCGAAGAAAGCCGCATGGCCGTGCTGGACGGGCAAATCGTGTTTATCGCGCTGGTCTCCGGCGCATGGCACGCGCTGTCAAAACTGGAAGGCCAGTTGCCCGCGCTCGGCAAACAACTCGGCCTCAACCTCATCCACGAACGCACCAGCAAACGCACACGCAGCGAACCCGCCATCCCCTACACCGTTGAAGTCATCGCCATGGATCACCCCGGCATCGTGCGCAGCCTCGCCGCCTTCTTCGCGCGCAACGGCATCAACATCGAAGAACTGCAAACCAGCACCTACCCCGCGCCGCACACCGGCACACTGCTCACCTCCGTCATCATGACCATCGCCATCCACGCCAAAATCCACATCCCGACACTGCGCGGAGATTTTCTGGATTACTGCGATGACTTGAATCTGGATGCGACGATTGAGCCGGTGCGGGGGTGAGGTTGGGGGAGGGGTTATCCCGTAGGAAGAAGGGGGAAGAGTCCCTCTCCCGCCGGGAGAGGGGTTGGGGTGAGGGAACTCCGCATCCTGCTTGCCGCTGCGAGAGGTTAGTACAGTGCATCTGCGGTTATAAGTCGCTCGCCAAGCAATAAATGACATGAATCTCTCACGCGGAGGCGCGGAGGTCTTTTGGTTCGGCTTGAGAGTCTCAGTCCATCGGAAAATCCAAATCAGTCATATCCCAGTCGCTGCTCATTTCGCGCCGCTCGACGACCAAATCGGATGTGGGTATGGCGCAGCAAAACAAGGCCATGCCCGCCTCCCTTTCCTCCGCATTCAAACCAATCTCCGTTGACTTGCCGTGATCTACCGACCCTTGCAGCACATTGCCCTTGCACATCCCGCACGCCCCATCGCCGCAACCGCGCGGCAGTTGGTGGCCATGCCTGGTCGCAGCTTCGAGGATGGTTTCGCCAGCTTCGGCGCTAAAGGAGTGATTGCCGGGTTGGAGAGTGATATTGAATTTCATGATGTCTTTTTTGTAGTTAAGAATTTAAGCGTAATCGTAATGGGCTGAGTCAATACTTTGTTCGACTCAAAGTTATCTCAAATTATTCGTCACACGGTGAAGACTGGTGTCTATTGTCGACCCGAGGCGGTCAGTTGTGACTTCAGAAAGCAGATATTCAACGTGGAATTAACTGGCTCCGCGCTTTTGCAGAGTCCTGGTTGAATGTCGGGTTAGAAAACATTTTTCGTAAGCCACTCTGCCCCATGAATTAGCTCTTCAACTTGTTCCTTGGTTGGTTCAGTGTCTTTCTTGTGTGAACATAGATTACGCAGATCTGCAAGGAAGGATATTTTGCGCCATGCGGGGGTATCAATAACCGCAGCGGATTTAAGAGGGTCATTCAAGTCCGCAATAGTCGGATTTTTCTTTGCAACAGTGATGCCCTGGCTTGAGGCTACCTTTTGTAGATGCCCCTCTATGACTACTCCCATGAGGGCTCCTGCGGCTCGTAGGCTCACTTTTGCCAACTGCCTTGCCACCACAATCTCGCTGTCCTGCAGCTCGGCATATAGTTCGCCTTCAATGTTTGCAACAACGGAATCAATTCGCTCATTGATTGACTTAAAGAGCGTAAGTTGATTGAAAAAACATGTTAGCGCTTGGTCTCTACTGTTAAAGTTTTGAAAGTGAATACCTGATGGTGCGACACCTTTGAGAAAGTCCTGAATAACAAACGTGCCATACCCGAAAGATTTTCGTTTCGGATCAATTTCGTAGTAACCCCGAAACTCGGCGTGTCGATCTGGCGCAAGAGTGGCAACAGCTTTTAAAGCCTTGGTGTACCAACATTGGTAGTCGTAATGAAACTGTTCGTCTTCTTTCTTTTGGAAAGCTACAGCAAGCTTCGCGCCCTCTTCGTAAAGGGCAGTGACTTCATTGCGTATCAGGTCTCGTTTGGACATATGTTTTCTAACGGTTATTTAGGCAGACCCAGTGGTCTGTACTATTGATAATAGTGTGGAATTCATATTTTCGATAAGTAATTGATTCATTGAATCCTCCCGAATTTATTGTTCCTCATATGGATAATAGTACGGATGGGAGCGGATGTCTTTTTTTGGAAGGAAATGCGAAGGACGGCAACTGGCACGTTACCGACTGTGGCGAAGGTTGTCTTTCTGACATCAAGTTTTCAACTCCATCAATATTTTTCCCGCATACTTTTCCACCCAAGCCGCAAACTCCAGCGGCCTCAGCCCAAACCGTATGGCGTTCCCCGCATGCAGTGTCTTGAATTCCTCCAGCGTCAGTTCGATAAATCGCGGTTGATCTTGCTTTGCCACCGTTTTCGGCATGGTGGCGCGCACCGCAGTTTTGTTGGCGGGTTTTCCGCCGCGCACGATGGTGCGCACGGTTTCGGTCAGTTCGTTGCGGTAGCGCAGGCGGAAGGTGTCGGGCGGGACGAGTTGTTGTTGTACGGCGACGTATTGCTGGCAGGAGCGTTCATACGCCCACACGAAAACATCGCGCAGTAGTTCGGTGCGGTTGAGTTCATATACGCCCAGCATGGCATCGACGTAGGCTTGCTGCGGTACGTCGATGAATGAAAGCGGGCACAGGTTGTATTGGATGAGCGGGATGTTGGCGGCTAGCAGCCTGTCGGGCTTCACATTCAATCAATTCGCTCCAGAATCACAGGATCAAATTTCCCGCCATTTATTCAAATTAATTTTCTGTTTTCCATCC
>JAGVNQ010000079.1 GCA_020053195.1 Sideroxydans sp. | reverse complement strand
TGCGGGGCTTTTGCTTTCTGCCGGAACTAGTTCCGCCTTACACCCCCTCCCGCGCGCGCGTAAATTCGCGGCGTGAACACAAAGCAAGCTCACTTTTATCCAGCCCCTCTCACGCACGCGGGCGAGGGCGCAAACGTGTGTGGCACGTGTTCCGAATGGTCGCGCCACGGTGATGAGCGCATGGCGTATTACGGCCATTGCGCGCATCGCCCGGAAGGTTATTACACGGTGGGCAAACAGGGTTGTCTTTTACAACCGATCAAATGGAGACTTAAAAAATGACGGCTTTAATTTCGTTGTTGGGCGGTGGCCTCGGTGCTTTGTTGCGCTTTGTGCCGGAGATTTTCAAGCTGTTCGCGGAGCAGAAAGACCGCGACCACGAATTCCGCATGACGCAGTTGCAGCTTGAGATCGACCGTGCGCGCGCAACGCAGCAGCTCGACCTGGTGCATGCGCAGGGCGAGCTGGCGGTGCAGGCGGGCGAGATGGATGCTTATATCGAGGCGATCAAGGCGCAGCAGCAGCCCAGCGGTGTGCGCTGGGTGGATGCGATGAATGCGAGCGTGAGGCCGGTTATTACCTATTGGTGGATGGCGCTGATGTCGGTTTACAAGCTGGTGATGTTCGTCATCGCGTCGATTGAAATCTATGTGGCGCTGCAAGCGGCGCACTCGCTGGCGGAGACTGCGCCGCTGCTGGGCGCGTTCGTGAATAAGGTGTGGACTCCCGACGATGCCGCGATTTTGGCGATGATCTTGGGCTTCTGGTTTGTTGACCGTTCTATCCGCAAGAATTCGGGCAAATGATGAACCCACCCTCTCCCCAACCCTCTCCCGCCAGCGGGAGAGGGGGCAAAGCGGAAGCCCTGGCCATCGTCCGCGCGATGTGTATCCGCTTCGAGCGGGTGGTGCTGCGGCCTTATCTGTGCCCGGCCAATGTGCCGACCATCGGGGTCGGCTCGACGGCCTACGAGGATGGTCGCCGAGTGACGATGCAAGACGCGGCCATCAGCCGTGATCGCGCGCTGGCGCTGCTGGACAACACGTTGACCGGCATCTACCTGCCCGCCACGCGCAACCTGTGCCCGCCCACCCGGCTGAATGCGGGTATGCAAGCGGCGCTGGCGGACTTTGCCTACAACCTCGGCTGCACGCGATTGAAGGGCAGCACGCTGCGGCGGAAGTTTAACGCGGGCGATCTGGCCGGTGCGCGCGCTGAGTTGGCGAAGTGGACGCGCGGCGGGGGGAAGGTGTTGAAGGGTTTGGTGATTCGGCGGGCGGCGGAAGCGGGGTTGATTAAATGAGTGATGACATGGATCGCGCGCAAGAGCGCGAAGCCGAAATGCGCGGCGACGCGCTGCGCGAGGTGAAGCTTGTGCCAACGTTAAAGCCGTGCGGCCTTTGCTACAACTGCGGCGAACCGATCACGAGCGGTGAGTTCTGCGATGCGGATTGCCGGGATGATTACGAGCGCTTGCAAAAGCGGCTGGCGCAGCCGTTTGCAGGAGGATGACTATGCAGGTGCAAATTGAATTTTGGCAGCTCGTGGGCGGTGTGGTGGCCGTGGTTGTGATGTTTGCTTCGGTGATGTGGTTGTTCGGCACGATCTTGGTCAAACAGTTCAAAACGCAGTTGGATCAGCGGTTCGTGACGATTCAGGCCGATTTGACAAAGCGCGCTAACGAGGATGCCGAGGTGGCAAAGCAGCTGCGCCAGTTCGAGAAGGATTTTTCCGCATTCCAAATAAGTCTGCCGCTGCACTACGTGCGCCGCGAAGACTATATCCGTGGGCAGACGGTGATCGAATCCAAGCTGGATGCGCTCTACAGTAAGTTAGAGGTTGTTCAAATACAGGGGGCAAAACATGGTTGACCAAGAAAAACTTCGGCGCGAATTGATGCGTTGGTATGTGATTCTCACGCTGCATAACGCCAGCCCGATGGGTGCGTATGAAGAGCTGGTGCTGGCAACGGTGCAAGGCATGTTTCAGGATGCTACTGCGCTGGAAATTCGCCGCGCACTGGATTACCTATCCGACCGCGAGTTGGTGAAGGTGGACAAACAGCCGGGCGGGCGCTGGTTTGCCGATCTGATGCGCTTCGGCACGGACGTGGCCGAGTACACGGTGGACTGTGATCCTGGCATTGCGCGGCCTCCGAAATACTGGGCATCGTAGCCATGCGCCGTTCAAAAATTCATCAGTTGCCGAAAGAGGTAAAAGCGTGGCTGGATCAGGCGTTGGTCGAGGGTAATTTCTCGGGGTACGAGCTGCTCGAAAAGGAACTCGCCGGGCGCGGATGCACTATCGGAAAATCAAGCTTGCACCGCTATGGGCAGCAGTTCGAGCAGCGTTTGCAAGCACTCAAGATGGCAAGCGAACAGGCCAAGGCCATCGTGCAATCATCACCGGATGATGAGGGTGCGGTAAGCGAGGCGTTGATGCGGCTGGTGCAGGAAAAGTTGTTTCAATCGTTACTCGATTTCCAACTCGACCCGGAGAACCCGCTCGATTTAGCCAAAACGGCCAAGGCTGTGGCCGAGTTGGCGCGGGCGACGGTGACACAAAAGAAATGGCTAATCGAAGCGCGTGACAAAGCGGCACTGGTCGCCGATTCCGTGGAAGCCATCGCCAAGAAAGGCGGGCTTTCCGCCGAGGCGTTGGACTCGATCCGCCGCGATATTTTGGGTATTGCAAGCTGATGCAAACCCCCGCCGTCCTCCTTAAATACCAGAAAGATTGGGTATCCGACCCCGCCGATGTGGCGGTGTGGGAAAAGTCGCGCCGAATCGGCGCTTCCTGGACGGATGCGTGCGATGCGGTTCTGGTGGCCGCGCCTGCCGAGAACGCGATGGATGCGATGTATATCGGCTATTCGGAGGATATGACGCGCGAGTACATCGACGATTGCGCGATGTGGGCGAAGGCTTTCAGCTATGCGGCCAGCGCCATCGGTGAATTCCTGTTCGACGATACCGACGAAAACGGCGACACGCAGCAGATCAAGGCTTTCCGCATCGACTTTGCCAGCGGCAAAAAGATTCTGGCGCTGTCCAGCCGCCCGCGTTCCATTAGAGGAAAACAGGGCAAGGTAACCATCGACGAGGCGGCGTTCCACGACGATTTGCCGGGCTTGCTGAAGGCGGCGCTGGCGATGTTGATCTGGGGCGGCAAGGTGCGGGTGATTTCGTCGCACAACGGCGATGCGAACCCGTTCAACGAACTGGTGAATGATGTTCGTGCCGGAAAGTTGCCGTATTCGCTGCACCGAACCACCTTCGACGATGCGCTGGCCGATGGCCTGTATGACCGCGTGGCGCTGATTCAAGGTGCACGCCTGAAAGAAAAGACGGTGGCCGAGTGGCGCGCGAAGATTTATGCGCAGTATGGCGACAACGCAGACGAAGAGCTTGACGTGATCCCGCGCGAGGGCAGCGGGACGTGGTTGCCGCGCGCGCTGATCGAATCGTGCATGCAGAAAACGCCGCCGATTCCGGTGATTCGTTTGGCGCACAAGGATGAATTTACGCTGTTGCAGCAGCATATTCGCGAGGCTGAAACCCGAGATTGGTGCGAGGAAGTGCTGCGCCCGCTGCTGGAAAAGCTCGCCCCGAATCTGGATCACTTTTTCGGCGAAGACTTCGCCCGTAATGGAGACTTGACGTGCATCTGGCCGCTGGAGGAAACCAAACTGCTGAAGTTGGTGACTCCGTTCGTGTTGGAGCTGCGTAACGTGCCTTTCGAGCAGCAAAAGCAAATCCTG
>JAGVNQ010000288.1 GCA_020053195.1 Sideroxydans sp. | reverse complement strand
CCTTCGCCGACGGCGGCTTCCGCACGCCGTTGCGCGCGATCCGCGAAGTGGTTACCGCCGACGGCAAGCCGCTGCAACGCTATCCGCTGAATGTCGATCCCGTTGCTGCACCCGGGCCGGTGTATCTGCTGACGGCGGCTTTGCAGGGCGTGGTGCGCGAAGGAACGGCGCAGACTATGAGCAACTGGTTGCCCGCCGAGTTGAATGTGGCGGGCAAGACCGGAACTACCGATGATCTGCACGACAGCTGGTTCGCCGGATATACCGGCGATCACGTGGCGGTAGTGTGGGTGGGTCGTGATGACAATAAACCCACGGGGCTGACTGGCGCTTCGGGCGCGATGACGGTGTGGGGCGACATGATGCAGAACATTCAACCCGAACCATTGCAGCCTGTAGTGCCGGAGAATATCGAGATGGTGAATGTCGATCCGGTCAGCGGACTGCGCTATAACGACGAATGCAAGGCGGGCATCTCGCTGCCGTTCATCAAAGGCTCTGCGCCTTCCGATACAGCGGCGTGCCCGTTTCCGTCGGCAGAAATACCGAAGGTCGAAGACAAGCCGGTCGTCAAGATCGAAGTGAAGCCGCCAGTAGAACTTGAAATCAAACCAGCGCCGGAAGATAAGAAGAGCTGGCTACAGAGGTTATTCAATTGAGAGACAACAAGCGATTATTTTTTGTTGCGGCATGGCTGCTGTTGCTGGCCGGATGTGCCAGCGTGCCGACGCAACCGCCCGCAACGACCACCATACCCGAAGCGGTTCCGCAGGTGGTGATTCCGCAGTCTGTAGTCCCGGTTGCGCCGCAAGCACCCGTCGAACCTGCGCCCAAGCCGGTCATGTCCAGTAATCCCGCTGTCGTCGCTTTGCTGGATCGCGCGCAGCTCGACACCAGTGCCGGTCGCAGCGAAACAGCAGGTGCATCGCTGGAACGCGGACTGCGCATCGAACCGCGCAACCCCTGGCTGTGGCAGGAACTGGCACAATTGCGTCTGAGTCAGGGGCAGTATGCGCAGGCGATTTCACTCGCACAAAAGTCGATCAGCTTCGCCGCGCATGAACGCCGTTTACTGGCGCTGGACTGGCGCTTGATCGGCAACGCGCGTGTGGCACAGGGCAACAGCGCTGAAGCGGAGCAGGCATTTAAACGTGCCACAGAACTTGAGCAGGCAGTGCAAATGGAAGCTGACCACGGGTTTTGATTCAAATCTTTGAACGAGTTGGGGAAAGGCAGTACCAAGGGGTAATTTAATTTCACTTATGAAGAGGGAGATAAAAATGTTCAAGAATCTATTTTTGAAATTCGCCGCTTTGCTGTTGATCGTAATTCCCGCGCCCGGTTTTGCCCAGCCGCCCTCCGAGGTTGACGAGCAAAGCCTGCTTTCCGCTTTCGCTTCCTACACCGATTTGCGTCTTATCAGCGTGCGGCAGAATCTGGAAATTCTGGCTTCCACGGTCGAGGCGCAATCGGGCAAATGGGAAAAAATGAAGCCGCTGTTGAGCGGCTACCAGAAATCGGATAGCGGTCTCGTCGTTTGGTTCCTCCGCCCCGACGGCACGTATTACACGGTGGATAAAGGCTTGATGGAGGTGAAGCTGAGCGACCGCAGTTATTTCCCCGCGCTCATGCAAGGCGAAAAAATCACCGGCGCGCTGGTGGTCAGCAAAAGCACGGGGCAACGTTCGGCGATTATTGCGATCCCGATGAAGATGGGCAATGCGGTGGTCGGTGCGATTGGCGCGTCAGTGTTCCTCAATAACTTAGCCGAACAAGTGGACTCAACCTTGGCGCTGCGACCGGATGCGTCCTTCTTCGCGGTCGCGCCGAACGGCCAAACCACGCTGCATATAAAAACCGAACGCCACTTCCTCGACCCGCGCGAACTGGGCAGCGAGACGCTGAAAAAAGCCACCAACGAAATTCTGGCGAACCAGGCGGGTTCGACCAGCTACCAGTTCGACAACGCGATCAAGAAGGCTGTCTATCGCACCTCTCCGCTGACAGGGTGGAAGTTTGTGTTGACGTTTAGTGATTTGCGGCAGAAATAATCAATTAGGATGATGTCAAAACATGACAAGAATTTATCACGCGGAGGCGCGAAGAACGCGGAGAAAATCAAAGCGTGAGTGAATTGAGTTTCACCGCGAACTCCGCGCCTCCGCGTGAAATTCTGTTTGCTTTTGGCTTTTCTGGTTTGGGTTTAACTCAATTCGTGCCGGATCAATACCCCTCAGCGCTGGCAACGTTCTGCGCAAAACATTACGCTGTATATGTACGGAAGCGCACAGAGAAGTGCGGATTTAATCGCTATGGTGAAACACGGTGACTCGTGGTCATTTTCGACTGGGTTGCCACTCCATCTTTAGGTCGCGTTAACCGTCTTACGGGTTATTGAATAATTGTAAAAAGTTCAACAAATAAATTGGCTCAACCATTGTCACTTGGAAGTTTGTGTTGCATCAATTTAAGGAGTCGATCATGGACATTATTGAAGCCATCGTGCAACGCGCATTTCTTAATTTTCTAATGTTAGGCAGCGTTGCCGGATTGATTGTCGGTGTCATTCTGATTTTGCGGCCGCACTGGTTGGCAAGTGCGGGCATGATCGTCAACCGTTGGATTCCCTCGCGCCACCTCGACAGAGCGCTGGAAAGGGTCATCGTCATTGATCCTGTGTTTTACCGTTATCGGCGCACCAGCAGTTTGGTGACAATGGCGGGAGCGATTTATGTTTTGTATTTCTTTAGTGTGGGGATTGATAAGGCCAGTGCTGTTTCCGGTCTGGCAAAGAACTTTCAAATGCCAGCGGCTTATATCGGCGCGCTGTATGACCCGATGCAAATGATCGCGATATTGGGAGCAATGTTTGCCATGTTCGCCTGCCTGTTCGTGTTGTTTCAACCAAACCAATTTCAAAAGTTTGAGCAAGGCGCAAACCAGTGGGTGTCATTGCGCAAATCAATGAAACCGCTGGAAATATTGCGTAACAACGTGGATGAATTTACTTTTCTGCACACCCGGCAAGTTGGATTTTTGTTGGTGCTGGGCAGTATTTATACGTTGGTGGTGTTTGCCATGTCGGCAAGTTAGGTGAGGCTTTAGTCACTATCCAGCCAATTGATGTCAAAACGTGACAAGATTTTGACGTGAAATGACACCCCATCCCCACCCCATCCCTCCCCTTGAAGGGGATGGAGCAAAGTTCCTCCCCCTTCAAGGGGGAGGTTAGGAGGGGGATGGGGTGACTCATTTTGGTTCCGGCTCGTCCAGCTTAGGAGGTGCTGTTAAACCTTTCGCGCCGAGTCGATTGATTAACTCTGTAGTAACACTTCGTCGCAAACCAACAAATACGGGCATCTGCATCAAGTACATGGTGTAGAACGCCTATTGGTGGGCATCTCGGGGCAGGTGGGTGAAAAAAATGATACTTGCGGCCTGATTTCCTGCCGCATCCCGTATCATCCCGCCTCCCAAATTTTTACAGCGCGAGCGCCACATGACGATCCAGGAAACCTTCATCCCCAGCAAAGACGCTTCGCTCGAATCCTCCATCCGCACCTTGCATGCCAAGCTGGAAGCCATCGGCTTTCATCTGGAAGAGCGTTCGTGGCTGAACGAGATTGAGAACATCTGGTCGGTGCATGTGAGCGATCGCGATTGCCCGCGCCTGTTCAGCAACGGCAAAGGCGGTTCGCAACTGGCGGCGCGCGCCAGTGCCTTGGGTGAATTTTTTGAACGCTTGAGCACCAATTATTTCTGGACGCATTTTTATCTGGGCGAGGAAATTAGTCAGCGTGGTTTTGTGCATTACCCGAACGAGCAATGGTTCGCCGTGCAAGGCGACAAGTGGCCTGCGGGCTTGCTCACGCCCGAGCTGCAACAGTTTTACAACCCGGAGGGCGGCGTACTGGCGAGCCAGTTGATCGACCTCAATTCCGGCAATGCCGAACGCGGCATTTGCGCCATTCCCTACCAGCGTTTACGCGACGACAAGACCGTGTTATTTCCCGTCAATGTGATCGGCAATCTGTACGTCAGCAACGGCATGTCGGCGGGTAACACGCTGATGGAAGCGCGCACGCAGGCGCTCGCTGAAATCTTTGAACGCGACATCAAGTTCCGCATCATCCGCGAAGGGCTGTGTTTGCCCGACGTGCCGGAAGAAGTCATCGCGCGCTATCCGCGCATCGCCGCCGGTATCGCCGGATTGCGCGCGGCGGGTTACGGAATTCTGGTGAAAGATGCGTCGCTGGGCGGAAAATATCCGGTGATGAATGTCACCTTGCTGCACCCGGAAGATCAGGGTTGCTTCGCCAGTTTCGGCGCGCATCCGCGCTTTGAAGTGGCGCTGGAACGCGCGCTGACCGAGCTGCTGCAAGGCCGCGCGTTGGGGGCGCTGAAAGATTTTCCCGCGCCCGGTTTTGATATGGACGAAATCGCCGATGCGCAGAATCTGGAAATTCATTTTGTCGATTCCAGCGGGGTCATCAGTTGGGAATTTTTGCGCGACGAGCCGGACTTCGAGTTCGTCGATTGGAATTTCGGCACCACGACCGAGGAAGATTATCGCTGGTGCTGCGATGCCATTCACGCCAGCGGCCACGACATTTACGTCGCCGATTTCACCCATCTGGATGTGTATGCCTGCCGCATCTTCGTGCCCGGCATGTCGGAGATTTATCCGGTCGAAGAACTGCAATGGCAAAACAACAGCGCGGGCATCCCGCTGCGTCCCGCCATGCTGCGCTTGCCGGAATTAGACGAGGACGAATGCAACGAATTGCTCGATACTTTGCTCGATCTTGACCTTGCCGACGATCTCGCCGTCACCACGCTGATCGGCCTCGCGGCGGATCCCGGCAGCGTGTGGGCTGACCTGCGCGTGGGCGAACTGAAGACCTTGCTGGCATTAGCCACTGGCGATGAAGATGAAGTGCTGGACGGCTGCGACTGGATCAGACAATTCGGCGAACTGCCCGAAAAACGCGCCCGCGTTTACCGCTGCGTCGCGCATCTGGTGCAGCTAAAAGAATTGGCACAAGCGGAATCCAGTGTGCCTTATGAACATCATCTACAACTGATGTACGGCGCGGAGACTTTGCTGCAAGCGCAGCAATTACTGAATAAAGAAACGCAGTTTTTTGGACTGGGCACGCTGGGGGAAAATATGGAAGCCAGCGACATGCATCAACGCCTGCTCGCGGCGTATCGCAAGGTGTGGAAAGACAGCTAAGGGAGACAGAAAATCAAAAACACCATCAATCATGTCTCGCATTTCCCCCATCCCCCTCCCAACCTCCCCCTTGAAGGGGGGGGAGTCATGTTCCCTCCCCTTCAGGGGGAGGGGTAGGGTGGGGGTGGGGTATTTTCGGTTTGATAGAATGAAATTCATAAGTGGTACTTGATAAATTCCTGTCCCTTAACCCAACTCAAACGTCGTCACGCCGAACATCCTCAGCATCGGCAACTCGGGAAAATTTCCGGTGTACATGCGCGCTGTCTCGAACGAAACAGTCATGCCGTGGCGCTGCGCCAGTGCGATCGCCGCCGGGTTGGTTTCCGGCGTATCCAGAAAAATCGTCGCGTCCTGAGGCATACGCGCCTGCAAAGCCACAAACAACGCTTCTGCTAATTCCGCATCGTCGGCGAACATCGGGCCGATCTTGTGGCCGCTGCGACAGGCGCGCAGCACACCGTAACCGGCCAGTTTGCCTTGATGCAAAATGCACAACGCTGTGCTGTCGGGCAATTGGCTCCAGCAACGCAGAAAGTTTTCACGACTGTCCGGGAAGAAGGGCTGGTCGTAGGCGCGCAGTTTTGCAAACGGCAGGGACGATAGCGGTACGATGCGTTCATCCGGCGCGGCATGTTTGCCGCCTGCGCCCTGATAACGGATGTTGCGGTACGCCAGCTTGAAACCGGATTTGCGGTAGTTGTCCTGTTGCGCCACCACGCCGTCCAGCCCGATGTTGCGCCCGCGCAGACGTTGCATCGCGGCATTCCAAATCTGCATGCCGTAACCGTTGCCTCTATGCTCCGGCCTGACGATGTAGAAACCCATGAAGCCGAATCCCGCGCCATATTTCACGGCGGAAATCGTGGCGACCAACTCATCGCCCAACATGCCGACCAGAAATCCTTCCGGGTCGGCGGCATGGAAACAGGCGGCATCGTGCAAGCCCGGATTCCACCCCTCGCGCGCCGCCCACTCGACGGCAATATCCACTTCCTTGCGGCTCATGCTGCGAATGGTGTAGGTCATGGTTGACTCCTGTTGAGTTTCAGGAAAACACTGTGCGAAGTTTATACTGGTGGCAGACAAAAAGTTTCGCCGAAATAAACCCGCCTGTTAAATTCTTTATGAGAAATCCCGATATGAAAAACCTGCAACCCCAATCCGTCTGGTCGCACTTCGCCACGTTGTGTGCCATCCCGCGTTCATCCTTGCACGAGGCGGCGTTGCGCGAACATTTGATCGCGTGGGCCGAGGCGCGCGGCATCGTCGCCATGGTGGATGACGCGGGCAATCTGATTCTCAGAAAACCCGCCAGCCCCGGCGGTGAAGCAAAACCCGGCGTGATTCTGCAAGGCCATCTCGATATGGTGTGCCAGTCCAACGCGGGGACGGTACACGACTTCGAGCGAGATGCGATCAACGCGGTGGTGCGCGACGGTTGGGTGATCGCGGAGAACACCACGCTGGGCGCGGATAACGGCATCGGCGTTGCGCTGGCGCTGGCTGCGCTGGAAGAACCGGGGCTGTTGCATCCGGCAATGGAGGTGTTGCTCACGATCAACGAAGAATCGGGCATGGATGGCGCGCGCGGCTTGGCGGTGGGCACCATGCACGGCACGACGCTTATCAATCTGGACACCGAAGAGTGGGGGCATTTTTATCTGGGCTGTGCGGGCGGGGTGGATGTGGAGGTGAGCCACACTTGCGCGCAGGAAGAAGTGCCGCCGGACATGGCGATCCTGCGCTTCGACGTATCCGGCCTGCGCGGCGGGCATTCCGGTATCGACATCCATCTCGGGCGCGGCAACGCGATCAAGTTGCTGGCGGAAGCGCTGCGCGATTTGTCGGCGCATACCGATGTGCGTCTGATCGAGATGAAAGGCGGCTCGGCGCGCAACGCGATTCCGCGCGAAGCATTCGCCGTGTGCGCGTTACCTATCGCCGCCGTGTCGGGGATTGATGCGTGGGTGGAGCATAGACTTATGGCATGGCGCGAGCGCTTTGCGCAGGCGGATGCGAATGTGTCGTTCCGCTACGAACTGGATGAGTTACCACTGGGTCAGGCGATACATGCCGCAGAGCGCGACCGCATGCTCGCTTTCATTGATGTTGCCGCCAACGGTGTGTCGCAGATGAGCGACGACTTTCCCGGCGTGGTGGATACCTCGGACAATCTCGGCGTAGTGAGCATGACGCAGGGCGCGTTTCGCGCCACGTTCAAAGTACGTTCGTTGCAGGATGCACGCGCCGATACGCTGGCCGACAAACTGGTTTCCCGCGCCGACAGTTATGGCTTGCGTGCGTGGAAAGACGGCGCGTATCCGGGCTGGACACCGAATCCGTCATCCGCATTGCTTGCGCTGTGCCAGCAGGTTTACACCGCACAATTCGGCCAGCCCGCATCGTTGCAAGTAATCCACGCCGGACTCGAATGCGGCCTGCTCGCCGCCAGCCACCCGCAATTGGACATGATCTCCTTCGGCCCCGACATTCGCGGCGCGCATGCGCCCGGCGAGTGCGTGGAAATTGCTTCTGTTGAACGCTGCTGGATTTTGCTCAAGGCGGTGTTGCGGGCGCTGGCAAGCGTGCCTTGATGTAGATTGGCTGTTGACGGGCGTTGCGGAGCAACCGCTCTAATCCCCTCGCCCGCTGGCGGGAGAGGGACAAAAGCAGTTGCTCCGCAATGCCCGCCAATAGCCAATCCGCATCATGCGATGCTTGTAGATGCCCGTGTTTATTGGCTTGCGGTCATTGGGTAATGTGTTATGTGGGTTGCGTTTTTTCAGCGCCGACCGCTGGCATAAGTTCAAAACAATGTGCCACACTACAAGCGTTTTTCGGCATGACATTTTTGCAGCATCTTCGGCGATAAAAATAAACGAATAGGAGGCAACATGAGCACTTCAGAAATCGAGACACTGCGTCAGGAACTGGTAGCTGAAAAAGCGGCACATGAACATACGCTCAAGGAATTGGAGTTAACCGAGGCGGCTTACCGCCAGTTTGTGCCGGTGCAGTTCATGAAGTTGATGGGGGTGGAAAGTATTCTCAATACCTTGCCGGGGTTGCATGCCGAGCAGCCGTTGACGATTCTGTTTTCGGACATACGCAATTTCACCACGCTGTCGGAAGGGATGTCGCCGGAAGATAATTTTCGTTTCCTGAATAATTATCTGGGCGAGATGGGGCCGGTCATCCGCAACGCGGGCGGCTTCATCGACAAATTTATCGGCGATGCCATCATGGCGTTGTTCCCCGGCGGCGCGGACGATGCGCTGCGCGCGGCCATTGTCATGCTGCACAAGCTGGACTATTACAACGGCGGGCGTGATCGCGCGGTGTATGAACCGCTGCACATCGGTATCGGTCTTAACACCGGCATCAGCATGCTGGGCACCATTGGCAGCGAGGGGCGCATGGACAGCACGGTGATCGGCGATACCGTCAATCTGGCTTCGCGTCTGGAGAGTTCCTCAAAAATTTACGGCGTGCCGCTGCTGATTAGCGAACACACCCTGTACGGGCTGGACGACCCGCAGCAATACCACATCCGCCTGATTGACCGCATCCGGGTGAAAGGCAAGATTCATCCGATCTCCGTGCATGAAGTGTTCGATGCCGATCCCGCCGAGTTGCTGGAAGCGAAAAAAGCCAGCCACAAACAGTTTGCCGAAGCAGTCGCCTGTTATCACTTGCGCGATGTGGCGCGCGCCAAAATTTTGTTCCAGCAATGCGCTGCAATCGCCCCGCAGGATACTGTCGTCGCCCTGTATCTGGAGCGTTGCGAACGTTTCGTGAAAACCGGAGAACATGAAGGCACGGGCGAGCTGGACATGATCCCGTCGTGGCGCGATGAATATTCCATCGGTGTGCCGGAAGTCGATGCACAACATCAGGAGCTGCTGATAAATATCCGCAAGTTGTCGGACAGTTTCCGCGAAGGGCGCAAGCTGGACGTGCAGGAGATTCTGAAGTTTCTGGGGGGATATGCCGTGCACCATTTCAACACCGAGGAAGTGTTGATGCGCGAGTCGAATTACCCGTTCATCGCGCAACACATCCGCGAGCATCAGACTTTTGTGAAATATTTCACCAAACTGTGCCAGGAAATCGAATTGTCCGAACCGAATTCCGCTTATGTCACTTTCCGCATCCAGTTGTTGCTGGTGGACTGGCTTATCAACCACACCACCAAAACCGACAAACATCTGGGCGTTTATCTCAGGAATAAAAATGTGGCGGGACTGGTGCCGGGGTTTGTGGCCTGATCCTTGATGACGGGCGGATAACATGATCAAGAACATAATCATTGGTCAGTTGCTGTCCTTGCTGGGAGGGTTTTTCAACAAAATTCTTGACTACGCCAAGGAGGTTGCCGAACGGAATCATGAGGACAGGCATAACCCGGTTGTGGTGGGTTGGTACTCGTTTGTATATCTTGCCGCATACGGACTGGGGGCGCTGGCGGCTCGCATTTTTTGGCTAACCCTCCCCCCGCAAGACATCATCATCGGCGTATTCTTTTTTCTTCCGGTATTTGTTCTTGGCGCGATGCTGGGTGGGTCGTTGTTGTATCTTGCTGGCAGACGTTTGACTGACCAGAGCCGGATAATACTGGGCAGCGTAGTGACTGCGGTGCTGTTGATCGGTTTGGGGGGGCAGATTCTGTTGTGGGGTTTTGAGTTGTGGGATCAAAACCAACCCACAAACAAGATCAATATGGTTCAGGCAGCACAACCCCTGGAAGCCTTGCCACTGGTGTATGCGGAAGTGATACCGCCCATGTTGGCATACGAACGTACAGCAGATACGCTACGTGTCACTAACTTGAGCGATGCGGGATTGACCGTACAACTAACCTTGGCATTACCCCAGGGCGTATTGATGCAACGCTGTCATGCCCGGTTGGAAACGTTGGTATGCCCGGGAGAGGCGTGCCCGCCGTTGTCGGGGGAAAATGCCAGTGCCACCGCATCGGTGTCGTCTCTTGCCCCATTGTTGGGCGCGGGACAAACCGGACTTTATAAAACCGATCATTGCGATGAGGGTTTTGCGGAAGCGAAGCCCGAATTCCGGGTCTTCAGCGTTGACGAAGACCGCTTCCTGTTCAAATCCGAAACCACGTTGATTCCTGATATTCACTGATCGGCGGATGCTGCCGCAGGCATGATTTCGGTCAATTCTGTTTGGTGTAAAAAAAGTAGTTCGATGGTGAGCGGCTCAATTATTTATAATGGCAGTCTCGGAAGTGGCCTGTACCAGAGGCCAATCAAGTACAACAATAAAGACAGGAAATCGCATACATGAAACAACCCATCGCACTGCGCAACGTTCCGCAATCCAACATATTCCATAAAGGCGATGTATTCGTGTTGTTCGGCGAACTGTTCGGACGCGGTTATGCCAATGGTTTGATTAACGAGGCGCGCGCGGCGGGCATGACCATTGTCGGCATCACCGTGGGGCGGCGCGACGAGAACAACCAGTTGCGCGCGCTGACCGCCGAAGAGTTGGCGACTGCCGAAGCCAATCTGGGCGGTCGCATTATCAATGTGCCGCTGATGGCGGGTTTCGATCTGGATGCGCCTGCGGGCACGCCCACCCCGACCGACATGCTGGCTGACATGACGCTGAAAAGTTGGCAGCAAGACAAGCTGGATTGGCCGCAGATCGAAAAATGTCGCGAGGTGGGGATCAAACGTTTCAAGGATTCTGTGGCCAAAGTGATGGCCGAACTGGACGGGCTGATCCCGGATGGAGCCAACGCCTTTTTCGCGCACACCATGGCGGGCGGCATCCCCAAGGTGAAGGTGTTTCTGGCCATCGCCAACCGCATTTACAAAGGGCGCGGCGAACGTTTTCTGTCATCCAGCGCATTGCTCGACAGCGATCTGGGCAAACTGATTCTGATGAACTTCGACGAAGTCACGGCAAACACTTTCCAATATCTGATCGAAGGCAGCGCGGCGATTCGCGCGCGTCTGGAAAAGAGCGGCGGGCAGGTGCGCTATACCGCTTACGGCTACCACGGCACGGAAATTCTGATTGACGGCAAATACCAGTGGCAGACCTACACCAGCTACACTCAGGGTAAAGCCAAAATGCGTCTGGAACACGTGGCCGAAGCCGCGTGGAAGCAGGGCATCAAAGCCACGGTTTACAACTGCCCGGAAATTCGCACTAACTCATCCGACATTTTCGTGGGCGTGGAGCTGTCGCTGTTCCCCTTGCTCAAGGCATTGAAGAAAGAAGGCGGCGGCGCTTGGGCGGAAACACAATGGCAAGCCTGCCGCGATGTGTTGCAGGAAGGGCTGACGCTGGAAAGTTTGTTGCAGAAAATCGACGACTACAACGACAGCGAAGTGATGACGCGATTCCGCAACTTCACCGCTTGGCCGATGCCGAATTCCGCCGAACTGGCCGACGTGATGATAGGCACGTCGGACGAAATCACCAAGATGCACAAGAGCCGCGACGCGCTGGTTACCGACATCTTGAGCGCGGCGGTGCTGGAAGGTACCGGCCCGCTGATGTTCCGCGAATCGTCCAATCCGGCGGGACCGGTGTTGTGGTTGAACCACGACGTGATCGCTAAACAGCTCAATAGGATGCATCAGGCGTAGGTCGGGCTTCAGCCCGACTTTTCGGGTTAAAACCCGACCTACAATAAAGGGAGGGTGTTGGATGAATAATGAAGAAAAACTGCTGGCCATCAGCAGACTGGTTTTCGAGTTGACGATCACCAACAGTCTGACCTCGGACCTGGACGTTTTGCTCGAACGTCTATTCGGCGTTTTGAAAAACTACCCCGACCTGAAACTGGAATCGCGCGGCGCAATTCTGCTACTCAATCCGCGCGGACGTTTTTTCCAGGTCGCCCAATCCGGTTTGGACCCGGCCTGGAAATCGCAGCTCAGTTGGGACTCGGGCGTATTTTCAAAACCCGAAGTAAGCAATTTTTGCCATCTGCAAAACATTGATCTTCCCGCCGCTTCCGGGCAAGCGCGCATCGTGCTGCTGCCGCTGTCCATCGAAGGGCAGGGCGTGGGGTATGCCGTGTTGTTCGCCGCGCCCGGCTTTGAGTTGACCGCGATCCACACCGAATTCATGAGCGATCTGGCGCTGGCCTTGTCCGGTCTGGTGCAGCGCGCGTGGACCAATGAAACCTTGCGCATGCGCGAACTGGAGCTGGAAGACGCGCGCGCCGACGCGCTGCGCAGTCTGGGCGCGGCTTCGGAATACCGCGACAAAAAAACCGGCTGGCACATTATGCGTATGACCAACTTCGCACAGGCCATTGCCAAATCCATGGGCATGTCCGATGCCCAGCGCGAATTGCTGTATGTCGCCGCGCCCATGCACGACGTGGGCAAGATCGGCATTCCCGATGCGGTGCTGCTCAAGCCCGGCAAGCTGACGGCGGAAGAATTTGCCGTGATGAAAACGCATACCGAAATCGGGGTCACCATTCTGGAAGGCAAGGATGCGCTGATCGAAGCGGCGCGCGACATTGCCGGCGCGCACCACGAACGCTGGGACGGCGAGGGTTATCCCGACGGCCTGAAAGACGAGCAGATTCCCTTGCTCGCCAGAGTCTGCGCGGTGGCCGATGTGTTCGACGCGCTGACTTCGACGCGCCCGTATAAAACCGCGTGGACGGTGGAAGAAGCGCACCTATGGATCATGTCCGAATCGGGCAAACATTTTGATCCGAACGTGGTGCGCGCTTTCGACGAAGCCTTGCCCGAACTGTTGCGCATCAGTCAGCTTTACCGCGACGACATCATCGACCCCAAACAAGTGCTGACCCTGCCGCCGGTCAAACACCGCAAACACGGCTGGATTCCGTGGAACGACGAACTGAGCGTCGGCATTGATGTCATCGACGAACATCACCGCTATTTGTTCGATCTCATCAACGAGCTTTATCTGGTGGTGGTCGGCAAACGCGGCGCACGCGAAGTGGCCAGAGTGGTCAAAGCGCTGGATGCCTACGCCAGAATTCATTTCCGCGCCGAAGAAAAAATGATGGAGCATTACGAATATGAAGGGCTCGGGCGGCAGCTTCATCAACATCATGCGTTTGAAAACAAGATCGCCGAATTTTACGAAGAGCTGCACGCCAACCCGCTGGTCGCGCCGTTCGACGTGCTGTTCTATCTGCGCAACTGGCTGATTCACCACATCAGCATCGAAGATGCGAAACTTGTTTCGCTG
>JAGVNQ010000230.1 GCA_020053195.1 Sideroxydans sp. | reverse complement strand
TTGGGAGGTGACTCCGGCCAGTGAGTCGGCGCTGGATATGCGAGCCGCCGAGGTGGTGCGCGAGCGGTTAGATGCGATCAATTTCGACGGTGCGTGTTATTCGTTGCTGGACGCGATCAACAAGGGGTACGCGGTTGGCGAGATCATGTGGTCGCTGCTGGACTGCATCGCGGTCAGCAAAGTGATCGCGCGCGATCAGCGCCGCTTTGTGTTTGGCGAGGAATACGAGCTGCGCTTGCATACGATGCAAAACATGATGACCGGCGAGGAAATGCCAGACAAGAAGTTCATTGTGCATTCCGTGGGCGCAAAGGACGGCAATCCTTATGGCCTCGGGCTGGGTAGCAGGTTGTTTTGGTTGGTGTGGTTTAAACGGCAAGGGATTTCATTCTGGCTGACATTCCTGGATAAATTCGGCAGCCCAACTCCGGTCGGTAAATATCCGGCTGGCACTCTTCCAGAAAAGCAGCAGGAATTGATGAATGCGCTGGCTGCGATTGCCAATGATACCGGCGTAGGAATACCGGAAGGCATGGAAATTACGCTGCTGGAAGCCACGCGCGGCGGGAATGCGGGTTACGAGCAAATGATCCGCTACATGGATGAGCAAATTTCCTATTGCATTTTAGGTGATGCGCCGAGTGCAAAAGGCAGCGGCGGCGCGGTGGCCAGTGCGGCGATCACGCGCAACGAGGTGCGGCTGGAGCTGGTGCAGTTCGATAGCGATATGCTGTCGGAAACGCTGAACAATACCCTCATCAAATGGATTTCAGAATACAACGTGCCGGGCGCAACGCCGCCCACGGTGTGGCGCAAGATCGTCGAGCCGGAAGACATCAAGATGCGCGCCGAGCGCGACAAAATATTGTTTGAGATGGGGATGAAGCCCAACGCCGATTACATGGCAGAAAATTATCCTGGATGGGAACTGGCCAAACTCCCCTCGCCCGCTGGCGGGAGAGGGGCTGGGGGAGAGGGTGTGCAGTTCGCCGAGGCTGGTCAAGATAAGTTTCCAGACCAGACAGCTCTCGATGCCATGATCGAATCTATTGCGCCAGATATGTTGCAAGGGCAAGCTGCCGCCGCGCTAAAGCCAGTGCTGAAGATGATCGCGGACTCAGCCGACTATGCCGAAGTGCATGACAAGTTGGCCGACTTGTTCCCGGACATGGGCACGCAGCAGTTTGAAGAGACGCTGGCGCGGGCGATGTTTGTGGCCGAGGTGTGGGGGCGACTGAGCGTGCAAGATGAGCAAAGTTGATCTTTCCGCCGTCTTCGGCCTGCCGCCCGAAAAGGCGGTCGAGTACTTCAAATCCAAGGGCTATGCGCTGACGTGGGATTGGCGCGAGCTGTGGCAGGAAGCGCAGGCCAAATCGTTCACCGTGGCCAAGGTGATGAATACCGACATCCTCAACGATATTCGCGGTGCGGTGGATGGTGCGTTAAACAATGGCACAACGTTCCATGACTTCAAGCGGAATTTAACGCCTATTCTGCAAGACAAAGGATGGTGGGGAAAGACTGAGCACGTCAACACACTCACCGGCGAGACCAGCACCGTGCAGCTCGGCAGCGTGCGCCGCCTAAAAACGATCTACCAGACCAACCTGCAAACCGCCTATATGGCCGGGCGCTATAAGCAGATGATGGAGAGCGTTGACTCGCATCCATACTGGCAATATGTCGCGGTGCTGGATGGTAAAACCCGCCAGGCACATCGCGCTATGAACGGGCGCGTGTTCCGCTACGACGATCCGATGTGGGGGGCGATGTTCCCACCCAACGGATTCAACTGTCGCTGCCGCGTGCGCCCGCTGAGTGCCGCGCAGGTCGAAGCGATGGGCTTGAAGGTTGAGTCTTCGCAGGATCGGTTGGTGGATCACGAGATCACGATGCACGATGGCAGCGTTGTGCAGGTCAAGGCGCTGCGCATCAAGGTGAACGGCAAAGATATGTTGTTTTACCCGGATGCGGGCTGGAGTTATAACCCCGGCGCGGCAGTATTCGGCAACGATATTGAAGTGATGCGCAAGATCAGTTCGGTGAAGGACCGCGCGATCCGCGTGCAAGCCGTGCAGTCGATCAATAATTCAGATCTGCGGCATCAGGTGTTTGCAAGCTGGGTGAAAGATTCGCTGTCCAAGCGTGCGGCAGGACATGAAGCACAGGTTGTTGGGTTTGTGAGCGAAGATATTTCTGATTTCGCAAAATCAAAGAATGGCGGAGTGGATGCGGCGCGCGTTTTAGTTCTACCAGAAAAGCGTTTAGTGCATGCCGATAGTGCAAAGCACAAGGCGGGTGAGATCACGCTAACGCTTGAGGAATATCAATCTTTGCCCGCGATCATTGCCAATCCTAATGCCGTGTATTGGGATACTGAACATAAAAATCTGGTGTATGTGGCTAGTGATCGTAGTGGTGGTGTGATCTATGTTCCGGTGAATGCGGTAGATAACGTTAAGCCACACGGAAAGCTCGATGCAATCGTAAACGCCTACAGATTGGCTCCAACGAATGATGGAGTGGGAAGGTTGAAAAACAAGAAACGTTTTGAAAAGATGGAATGAAGGTCGGCGGCGGGACTCGAACCTGCATACTTCGCTGCTGTGCAGTTAGCCATTACCCATCGGCGGACAGCCGACCTTGCTTTGGACATTATAGGGTTTAGCCATGTACGAAATCAAGATTGAGGATAATGGTACGCTGGCTGGTCTAGCCAGGATGGAGCAAGCAACGCATAACGCTACGCCGCTGGCACGCTCTATCTCGAATGAGTTCTTGAGTCAGACTGAAGCTAATCTGGAGGCGGAAGGTAGGCCGCAATGGTTGGGGTTGAGTCCTGATACCATCAAGGCGCGCAGCAAGAACGGCACATGGCCTGGGAAAATTATGCAGGTGAGCGGGCAGCTTGCTGCTTCGTTCACACCAGGATACAACGCGGAAAGCGCGTGGATCGGCAGCAATAAAGTTTATGCGGCTATGCAGCATTCTGGAGGAGTAACCAGCCCTCGCAGTATGATCCCTAATAAAGTTATCGAGCCGCGCCCATCCATACCCGCCGATGCGCAGGGAAATTTACAGCCTGAGGCCGAGCATGCAGTCATGGGATTGGCTAACAATTATCTGAGCAGCATCATCAGGTGATTTTTTTCGCGTAATTTTTTCCTGTTTTTTTGTTTTACCTGTTAAAACTATTTTTTATTATCCTTCCCGTTTCTTCCCGCCTTGTTTGACCTCATCCCACATTTATCTCACGTTTCCCCTAGTATTTATCTCACTCCGGTTCACCAGAACTCTACCCCCATCCCAACCTTCCCCCTGCAAGGGGGAAGGAGCGGGTTCGGCTCAAGTGGAACAATTGGCATGAAAGCAGCGGATGTTAGGTTTTGACTTGCATTTTGTTTGGGCGTGGACTAATGTCTAGCTAACCCAAGCAAGGAGACCTCCATGCAACTCGTCAACATCCACGAAGCCAAGACCCATTTGTCCAAATTACTCGAACAAGTGCAAGCGGGCGAAGATGTGGTGATTGCCAAATCGGGCGCGCCCATCGTTCGCTTGATTCCTTTTGCGCCCCCCAAACGCCGCATCGCATCTCCCGGAATGATGGAAGGTGAAGGCTGGGTCGCCGATGATTTTGATGCGCCGATTGACGGACTGTTCGACAGCCTGAAAGGCCATGCAGAATGAGATTGCTGCTCGATACGCATCTGGCGTTGTGGTGGCTGATAGACAGTCAGCGCGTCCCGTCTGTGGCGCGGGAGTTGGTCGAAAGTGCGACCGATCCGGTGGTTATCAGCCGCGCCTCGCTGTGGGAAATGGCGATCAAAATTTCAATCAGCAAGCTGAAAATCGACTTGCCGCGATTCGTCAAAATGGCCGAAGCGAGCGGCTTCGACTGGCTGGACATCAAAACCGAACACCTGCTGACCGTCGCCACCTTGCCAAATTATGAAGACCACCGCGACCCGTTTGATCGCCTGTTGGTCGCGCAAAGTTTGAGCGAGCCACTGGTGCTGCTGACTAGCGATGCCAAGCTGGCGCGCTACGGATCAAACGTGCGCGTGATCTGACGGCATCGGAAGCAATTTCAAAACGCAACCTCATGGGAACGCCCGTCAATAGGCGATCTACATCTTGTGATTGATGGAGGTGCGCGTGTTTATTGGCTTGCGGGCGAGTGTGTATATGAAAATAAAAAACTTTGCCACAGAGAGCACAGAGCACACAGAGAAAAACGAAGGCGTACTTAGCTGACCTGCTTGTCTATGAATCGGCTGCGATATTCCGCCAGCGTTTCGATGATGAAAGAAGTCGTCCCGCGCAAGTCGAGCAAATCCTTATCGCCGCTCACCAGAACATCGGCTTGTCCCGCACTTGCAAGACGGATAAACATCTGGTCGTTTGGGTCGCGGCAAAGGGGCAGGTTGGCATCATCACCTTCGCATTCCACTCGTTGCGCGTGGTGTAGATACCGTGTCGCTGCTGCATCAACCCGGGCGGAAGGCAAACCGAATTTCGGATAGGCGAGAACCCGCAAAAGTTCGCGCGCGGTTTCGTGGCTAACCAAGGGAGTCACTTCACCGTTTTGCCAGTGATCTACCAGCCAGGTTGCAGTGCCGCGAAACAGCAAAGCGGAAACGACCCGCGTTGGTGTAGAAAACAACCCGCATCAAGATGCACCACGCGCCCAGGAAATGGCTTCGGATACGTCTGACTCGGATAGGCCGCGAGCAGCGACAGCATCGCGGATATTTTCCAAATCCACATCTTTACCGGTGGCGAGAACCAGTACTTCCACCTGCTGTCCTTTGACCAAAGGAAGAGGATGGGCAAGCTTCAAGATGCTCGGGTCATTGATTGTCAGTGTTTCCTTGTAGGAGTACATGGTGTCTCCAATCGTCGTGAACTATTGCGGTGGAGTCTGGCATATCACCTCCACCCTGTCCATATTGGGGGAAATGGGTGGAAAGGTGAAAAAACGAAACTGCAAGTTTTAGTTTGCCGCACCTCGTGGGAACGCCCGTCAATAGGCGATCTACGTCATGCGCTTGATGGAGATGGCCGAATCTATTGGTCTGCGGGCTGGTGCGTATTTGAAAATTCAAAATCTATGTCGCAGATGTGGGTGGGCGCGGTGTTTGTGCCCACGCGTTGATCGTTAACCGCATGGACACAGAGACGTGCCCACCCTCACTTTGTTGAATTGTATGTATCCATTTATGTGTGTATATTTAAAACATCATGCGATATGACTACGACCCGGACAAAAGAGTCTCTAACCTGAAAAAACACGGGTTGGATTTTGATGAGGCGAGGGAGGTGATCGAAGGCGTGCAAACCGTCACCTTCGAGGATAAGCGTTTTGATTATGGCGAAGTCCGTTTCCTTACGCTGGGGTTGTTGCAGGGCGTGGTGGTGATCATCGCCACGGCGGAAACCGAAAATACGATACGCATTATTTCCATGCGAAAGGCAGACAAAAATGAACAAAAAATCTACTACGAAAATCGTTGACGACGCGCCCATCACGCAGAATGACATCGACAGCGGGCAACTGGTGTTGCGCAAGCGTGGTGCAGGTGGCGCGGTATTACCCGCCAAGCGTCGCATCAATATTTTTCTGGACAGCGCCACGCTGGACTACTTCAAAGCCAAAGCGGGCGGACGCGGCTACCAAACCCTGATTAACGACACACTCAAACAAGCGATGCAGTCGGAAAGCCTGGAAACAGTCGTGCGCAATACTATCCGGGAAGAATTGCGCAAAGCTGCTTGATGTTCCGCGCCGCATAAATTGTGTAGCGAGTTTTTCCTGCAATTCCAATACCTGCCTGCCCCGCAACGCCCGTCAATAGGCGATCTACAACGTGCATCGTGTGTAGAACGCCTATTGGCGGGCATCTTCGGGCGATGGGGTGTTGCAACTGCCCAACAAAACGCCCCGGTTAAGGGGCGGTTTGTTGGGTGATGAGATGGGAAGTCGAGATTGACCCTATTTCCTATGCCGGGCATAACCAACAGGCAATTAACCTATAAAAATCTTCATCCCAATTGAAATAATAATTAGCGGCGAGAAGGCAATAATAATTGCCAAAATTCCCTTTTGCCAATTTCTTAAACCATCCCATTTTTCAGATAATTGTCTAAATTTTCCACCCGTCAGAAGTTCAATAGAACCAATTAGAACCACAATAATGGCAACAATCAAAAGTCCTATTACAGGAGGTCCGCCACGCGCAGATGTATATCCATTTCTTGCAAGATATGCCGAGAAAGCCAAGGTTATTACAAACCCAATGCTGCCACCAATAATTAACAACAATCCATGGATTCTTCTTCCTGAAGAATTTTCTTCGGGCTCTTCAAAATATTCCTCATCAACGGTTTCTAGATTCAAATTTTGCGCATGTAATACTTTTGAATAGGCAACTTTGCAGGATGGGCACTGCCAGTCGGGTGCTCTATCTGCTGGTTGCCGCTCATAGTTACACTTTGGACAATTCAATTTCAACCTCCTAACGATGAAGACAGGATCAATGGTGTAGGTTCGATGGGGATCAGATTCGATTGAAAATTGCGCTCATATTTTGCTCCTCGTAGATAATCTCCGGTACGAACCCTATCCGCTCAACACCATAACGTCAATAAGGCATTAGCATTAGTCGTGCAGTCATAAAACACTCCCAACAATTTTGCATCCCGCAAAAGTTAAGGCATCATCGGGGCATGACGAATTCATTGCATCTGTTGCTCATTTTGTTGGCCGCCGCCGTGGCGGTGGTGGTGTTGTGCCGCATTTTGAAATTGCCGGCGATGTTGGGTTATCTGATCGTGGGGATTTTGATCGGGCCGCATGCGCTGGGCTGGATTCCCGATGCGCCGGAGACGCGGCATTTGGCGGAGTTCGGTGTGGTGTTTTTGATGTTTAGCATCGGGCTGGAATTCAGTCTGGCTCGTTTGCGCGCCATGCAGAAGCTGGTGTTCGGGCTGGGCACGGCGCAGGTGGTGGCGACCATGGTGCTGGTGATGGTTTCCAGTTTGGTGTTTGGTATGGATTGGCGCGCTGGGCTGGCGCTGGGCGGCATTCTCGCCATGTCTTCCACCGCCATCGTGAGCAAGATGCTGGTCGAGCGCGCCGAGGTCAGCACGCCGCACGGGCAGAAGGTGATGGGCGTGTTGCTGTTCCAGGATCTGGCGGTGGTGCCGCTCATTATTCTGATCCCGGCGCTGGATGCGGGCGGGGCGGAGCTGAGCTATACCGTCATGCTGGCCGTGGTCAAGGCGGTGTTTGTGTTGTCGGCACTGCTGCTGTTCGGCCAGCGTCTGTTGCGCCCGTGGTTTCATCTGGTGGCGCAGCAAAAATCGTCCGAGCTGTTCATGCTCAACGTGTTGCTGTTCACCCTCGGCATGGCGTGGCTCACCGAACTTTCCGGTTTGTCCATGGCGTTGGGCGCGTTCGTGGCGGGCATGTTGATTTCGGAAACGGAATACCGCTATCAGGTGGAAGAAGACATCAAACCATTCCGCGATGTGTTGCTCGGCCTGTTCTTCGTCACCATCGGCATGATGCTGGACGTGCACGCCATTGTGAACGGCTGGGGCTGGATTCTTTTGCTGTTGCTGATTTTGCTGCCGTTCAAGGCGCTGGTGGTGGCGTTGCTGGTGCGCGGATTCGCCGGCAGCTGGGGCTCGGCCATCCGCACCGGCATCGGCCTAGCGCAGGCGGGCGAGTTCGGTTTTGTGCTACTGACGCTGGCGGGCGGATCGAATTTGTTGCCCGCCGATGTGATGCAAAACGTGCTGGCCGCCATGCTCATTTCCATGCTCGTCGCGCCCTTCTTGATCCAGCACGCCGAAGCCATCGTGCGCCGCCTGTCGCCGGAAGAGTGGATGAACCGCGCCATGCAGATGCACCAGATTGCCGTGCAAAGCATGACCTCCAACCAGCACGTCATCGTGTGCGGCTTCGGGCGCAGCGGGCAGGCGCTGATCCAGTTCCTGAAAAAGGAAAAAATCAGTTTCATTGCGCTCGACCTCGACTCGCGCCGTGTGCAGGAAGCCAGCGCCGTGGGCGGGCGCGTGGTGTATGGCGACGCGGCGAAGAACGAAGTGCTGCAAGCCGCCGGGCTGATGCGCGCCAAGGCGCTGGTCATCACCTACGACGACAAACATTCCGCCATGAAAATTTTGCACAACGTGCAGAAATCGCGCCCCGACTTGCCGGTCATCGTGCGCACCGCCGACGACAGCAGCGTCGAAGCGCTGAAAAAAGCCGGAGCCACCGAAGTGGTGGCCGAAGTGCTGGAAGGCAGCGTCATGCTCGCCTCGCAGGCGCTGCTGATGGCCGGTGTGCCGCTCAGCCGCGTGGTGCGCCGCGTGCAGGAAGCGCGCGCCAAACGTTACAGCATGTTCAGCGGCTACCTGCGCACCGCCCCGCCGGAAACGGGCGAAGAAACGGAAAACCTGCAACCGCGTTTCCAGCACGTCATGCTGGGCGCGCACGATGCCGCCGTGGGCAAACGTCTGGGCGAAATGAAACTGGACGAACTCAACGTCGAAGTCAACGGCGTGCGCCGCCACAACGTGCTGGGCACACAACCTTCCGCAGACATGCTGCTGCGCGGCGGAGATGTGCTGATGCTGCTGGGACAGCCGGTCACGCTGGAAGCGGCGGAGCGGCGTTTGCGCAAAGGGCACGGCGGGTAATTTCAAGCAGCAAATGCGTGGAGAAGGCCGTCAATAGGCGATCTACAGATGGGTGTAGGATGGGTGAAGCGTAGCGCAACCCATCATTTGCGGGGTATCGAAAATTTGATGGGTTGCGCTACGCTC
>JAGVNQ010000283.1 GCA_020053195.1 Sideroxydans sp. | reverse complement strand
GCCAGTTCAGAATGTCGGTCGGCAAATTCGAAGGGGTCGAAGAAGCGCTGACCCGCATCGCCGCTTACACCTACCTGATGGACGCAACGCGCTCCATGACCGCCGGTGCAATCGACCTCGGCGAGAAACCCTCGGTGGCCTCGGCCATCGCCAAATATCACGTCACCGAACTGGCGCGCAAAGTGGTCAATGACGGCATGGATGTGATCGGCGGCAAAGGCATCTGCCTCGGACCATCGAATTTTCTCGGTCGCGCCTACCAGCAAATACCTGTCGGCATCACCGTCGAAGGTGCAAACATTCTGACGCGCAGCCTGATCCTGTTCGGTCAGGGCGCGATCCGTTGCCATCCTTATGTGCTAAAGGAAATGCAGGCGGCGAATAATCCCGATGCCGCGCAAAGCCTGCGCGATTTCGATGCCGCCCTGTTCGCGCACATCGCCTTCACCATGCGCAACGGCGTGCGCACCATGTGGTACGGACTCAGCGGCGGATTATTTATCGGCGCGCCGTCCAATGTCGCGCCGGAAGCGAAGCAGTATTACAAGCAGATCACCCGCTTGTCTGCCGCCTTCGCCTTCATCTCCGATGTGTCCATGCTGGTGCTGGGCGGCAGTCTGAAACGCCGCGAAAAAACCTCGGCGCGTCTGGGCGATATTCTGGCGCAGATGTATCTGATGTCGGCGGCACTGAAACGCTATCAGGATGTGGGAGATTCTGCCGACGCGGCCTTGCTGCACTGGAACATGCAGAACTCGCGTTATCTGGCGCAGGAAGCATTCAAGGGCGTGATCGCCAACTACCCGAGCAAGCTGGTCGGCATGTTCCTTAATTTGGTCATCTTCCCGTTCGGTCGCCCGTTTGCGCTTCAGTCGGATGAGATTGGACATCAAGTGGCGAAGCTGATGATCTCGCCCTCGGCAACGCGCGACCGCTTCACCGAAGGCTGTCACTTGCCGAAAACATCCGACGAGCCGGTGGGCGCACTGGAGCTGGCGTTCGCTGCCACGATTGCCGCCGAACCCATCGACGCAAAAGTGCGCGAGGCCGAGAAGCGCGGCCTGTTTGACAACAACCCGGATGCCAACGTGCGCGACATCGCCCATGTAGCATTCAAGCAAGGCGTGGTCAATGCGGAGGAGTATGCGCTGCTGAAACGCCGCGACGAATTGCGCGACATCGTCATCCGCGTCGATGACTTCCCGTTCGACTTCGACGTGGCCAGCGCGAACAAACGCGATGTCAAAGCCAGCGAAGCAGCCATAGCGGAACGCTTGGCGGCCTGAAAGGCGTAAACTTAAACCCGATGACACGCAAGTTTGTAAAACGGAAACAAGCACCGTGGAGGAATCAAAAGTGAAAAAATTTAATGTCAGAAAAGTCGCCGTTCTCGGCGCAGGCGTAATGGGTGCGCAGATTGCCGCGCACTTGGTCAACGCCAATGTCGAAACGTTGTTGTTCGAGCTGCCCGCGAAAGAAGGCGATCTCAACGGCAACGTGAACAAGGCGCTGGACGGCCTGAAGAAGCTAGACCCTGCGCCGATCTCCAGCCCGTCGCGCATCACCTACATTCAAGCCGCCAACTACGAACAGCATCTGGAAAAATTGCGCGAGTGCGACCTCATCATCGAGGCCATCGCCGAGCGTCTGGACTGGAAGTCCGACCTGTATCGCAAGGTCGCGCCGTTCGTGAACGCGAACGCCATTTTCGCCACCAACACCTCCGGCCTGTCTATCAATAAACTGGCCGAAGCCTTTCCCGAACAACTGCGCCACCGTTTCTGCGGCATCCACTTTTTCAACCCGCCGCGCTACATGCATCTGGTGGAATTGATCGCCTGCACGGGCACTGAGCTGCCGTTGCTCGACCAACTGGAAACCTTCCTCGTCTCCACGCTGGGCAAAGGCGTGGTGCGCGCGAAGGACACGCCCAACTTCATCGCCAACCGCATCGGCGTGTTTTCCATGCTTGCCACCAAGCATCACGCGGCGGCGTTCAACCTCGGTTTCGACATGGTGGATGCGCTCACCGGGCGCTACCTCGGTCGCCCCAAGAGTGCCACCTTCCGCACGCTGGACGTGGTCGGCCTCGACGTGTTCGCGCACGTGGTCAACACCATGCGCGAAAACCTCACCGAAGATCCGTGGCACAAACATTTTGAGTTGCCGAGCTGGTTCAATTATCTGGTCGATCAAGGTGCGCTCGGTCAGAAAACCAAGAAAGGCATCTACCAAAAAATCGGCAAAGAGATTCACGTGCTGGATTTGCACACCAAACAATATCGCCTGTCCGATGCCAAGGTCGATGACGGCGTGAAAGACATTCTGCGCGAACGCGACTGGGCGAAAAAACTCGCTGCACTGCGCGCCAACCAACATCCGCAGGCGCAATTCCTGTGGGCGACCTTCCGCGACGTGTTCCACTATTGCGCGCTGCAACTGGAAAACATCGCCAACAACGCGCGCGATTTCGACTTCGCCGTGCGCTGGGGCTTCGGCTGGGACAGCGGCCCGTTCGAGATCTGGCAAGCGGCGGGTTGGCAACAAGTGGCGGGTTGGATCACCGCCGATATTGCAGCAGGCAAAGCGATGGCAAATACGCCGTTGCCGGAGTGGGTGACCGAAGCGGATCGCGTTGGCGTGCATACGGCGCAAGGTTCTTATGCACCTGTAGGTCGGGATTCATCCCGACAAGGAGCTGTCGGGTTAAAACCCGACCTACAACCCCGCTCCACACTCCCCGTTTACCAGCGCCAACTCTTCCCCGATGCGCTCATCGGCGAAACCCGCCACTACGGCGAGACGGTGTTCGAGACCGATGCCGTGCGCTTGTGGCACAGCGGCGACAGCATTGCCATCCTGAGTTTCAAAACCAAGATGCATGCCGTCAACAACGAAGTGCTGGATGGCGTGTTGCGCGCGGTGGATGAGGCCGAGGCGAATTTCAGCGCGCTGATATTGTGGCAAACCGAGACACCGTTCTCCGCCGGTGCGCACCTGCTGCAACTGATGCAGGGCGTGCAGGAATCGAAAGAAAAAGTCGGCATGTTCGGCAAACTCAAACAAGCCGCAACCCGCGTCAAATATACCGCTGCGGGCGGTGGCGGAATGGGCGACCTGTTCAACGCCGCGACGGGCAACGTGCCCAAAGTGGAAGAAGTGGTAGCCAAATTCCAGCAGGTATCGCAACGTCTCAAGTATGCGCAAGTGCCAACCATCGCGGCGGTGGACGGTCTGGCGCTGGGCGGCGGTTGTGAATTCGCCATCCACTGCGCGCGCACTGTCGCCACATTGGAAAGCTACATCGGTCTGGTCGAAGTCGGCGTGGGCTTGTTGCCCGCCGGTGGCGGCTGCAAGGAAATGACGCAACGCGCGGCGGCAGAAGCGCAACGTTTCGCCAACGACAACCGCGTCGATGTGTTCCCCTATCTGCGCCGCTATTTCCAGAACATCGCCATGGGCGAAGTGGCGAAGAGCGCGCAGATGGCAAAAGAGATGGGCTACCTCAGAGCGTCCGACCGCATCGTGCTCAACCGTTTTGAACTGCTGCACATCGCCAAGGAAGAAGCCAAGGCGCTCAACGCCAGCGCCTACCGCCCGCCGCTGCACCAACGCCAGATCGCCGTCGCCGGACGCACCGGCATCGCCACCCTCAAAGCCGCCATGCTAAACATGCGCGAAGGCGGCTTCATCTCCGAGCACGATTACAACATCGGCTGCCGTGTCGCCGAAACCCTGTGCGGCGGCGATGTAGAAACGGGCAGTCTGGTGGATGAAACCTGGCTGCTTGATCTGGAGCGGCGCAATTTCATGGAGCTGCTGGCGACCGACAAGACGCAGGCACGCATCGAACACATGCTGAAAAACGGCAAACCGTTGCGCAATTGAAACGAATGGTAGGTCGGGTTAGCGCAGCGTAACCCGACAATTCACCGTCGGGTTACGGCGCAAAAAACGCGCCTAACCCGACCTACGGGGCTAACCCGACCTACGAAACTGTTAAGGAAATGAGTGTGAATCAGAATAATGATATTTCAGATCAATTAAGATCAATAGATTGTGTGTGTGAGCCTGATCCCAGAACGAAATTTTTTGTTAGGCTGGATGAGCATACAGGCGAGTTTTATCCGCGAGTTATCACAGATCAACATAGTGATGTAGCTTGCTTTACGCTGAATAAATCTGTTCCGAGCTGTGTATCAGTTCATTTTGAAACAGCAAAAAACTTGTATTTATATGCGTGGTTTGTTTATCGCTTCTATCCTGTGGCGGAACAACAAGCTTTAGCAAGTCTGGAGTTTGCGCTTCGTGAAAGACTTTCGGATTTTGTTGCAGAGGAAATAAAAAAGCATAGAAGCGGTATTGAGCCTGGCCTCAAAAAGCTCTTGGGGCACGCTATTAGGGAAGGCTTTGTCAGAAATGAAGACTTTTCTACCAGAGAAAAATGGGCAAGACGACGCGCTGAATTTCGTCATATGTTTCAAAAGAATGAAGAAATGAGAAATGCGGGTATTGATAGTTGGGTGATAGACGAATTGGAGATTGTGGTTACGCAGGAGGATTTAAATTGCGATTGGTTACAAATTTTTTTGGACGCTATTCCATCAATCCGTAATGATTATGCACATGGCAGCAAAACACTGAGAAACAATGTGCGCCAATCGTTTGAGCAAGTGTCAGAGATAATTAACCAGCTTTATCCAAAATGAAAGCGGCTTTTTCATAGTCCCGTAGGTCGGGTTAGCGCAGCGTAACCCGACAAAATGTAACCGCAACACAAAGGCAATTCATGCAATGAAATACCGGCGTGCATTCGTTGAGGGCGGTTCGTTTTTCTTCACGTTGGTGACGGAGAAACGGCGACCGATATTTGCCTCGACGGAGGCGGTGGATGTGTTGCGATCCGCATTTCGTGCCGTGCGCGCTTCCCGTCCGTTTGTGCTGGATGCGGTGGTGGTTTTGCCGGATCACTTGCATTGCATCTGGACGTTGCCACCGGACGATGCGGATTTCGCTATCCGCTGGCGGCTGATTAAGACGTGGTTCACCAAACATTGCGATCCGGCTTTGCGTGCCATGCCCAGTGCGAGTCAGGCGAGGCGGCGGGAGCAAACATTGTGGCAGCATCGTTATTGGGAGCACATGCTGCGGGACGAGCGGGATTTCGAGAGGCACGTGGAGTACGTTCATTACAATCCGGTGAAGCACGGATATGCGACTTCTGCGATGGCGTGGCCGCATTCCAGTTTTCGGAGGTATGTCGAGGCAGGAATTTATGAGGCAGGTTGGGGGCAAGGCCAGATGGATTTTGAGGGGGTTGGGTTTGAATGAGGTGAGTGTCGGGTTACGCTGCGCTAACCCGACCTACGGAGTTGCCCATTCTCAATTCTTAAAATGTGAAAAAACGATAGTTGATCGGAGGAAATTATGAGCAAACAAGTACAGGAAGCCTACATCGTTGCCGCGACGCGCACGCCGGTGGGCAAAGCGCCGCGCGGCATGTTTCGCAATACGCGCCCGGACGATCTGCTGGCGCATGTGTTGCGCAGTGTGCTGGCGCAAGCACCGTCGCTCGATGCGGCCAGCGTGGGCGATGTGATCGTCGGCTGCGCGATGCCGGAAGCGGAGCAAGGCATGAACGTGGCGCGTATCGCGTTGCTGTTGGCCGGGTTGCCGGACACTGTGCCGGGCATGACGGTGAACCGTTTCTGCTCCTCCGGCGTGCAGGCCGTGGCGCTGGCAGCGGATCGCATCCGGCTGGGCGAAGCCGATGTAATGATCGCGGCGGGCGTGGAGAGCATGAGCATGGTGCCGATGATGGGCAACAAGATCGCATTCAATCCGGCCATTTTCGAGCACAACGAACATTACGGCATCGCCTACGGCATGGGGCTGACGGCAGAGAAGGTGGCGGAGCGTTGGAAGGTGTCGCGCGAGGCGCAGGATGCGTTCGCGTTGCAAAGCCATCAGCGTGCTATTGCCGCCATCAACAGCGGCGAATTCAAAGACGAGATCACGCCGTACCACATCACCGAGAATATGCCGGACATGAACACGCGCGAGATAAAAATCAAAGCACGCGATGTGGCGCAGGACGAAGGGCCGCGCGCCGATACCTCGGTGGAAGCGCTGGGCAAACTGAAAACCGTGTTCGCGCTAAAAGGCTCGGTGACGGCAGGCAACAGCTCGCAGATGTCGGACGGCGCGGGCGCGGTGCTGTTGTGCAGCGAAGCCGCGCTGAAGCGTTACAACCTCACGCCCATCGGCAAGTTCCACGGCTTCAGCGTGGCGGGCGTGCCGCCGGAGATCATGGGCATAGGCCCGAAAGCGGCGATTCCGCTGGTGTTGAAGCAGTCCGGTTTGTCGCTGAACGCGATTGACTGGATTGAACTCAACGAAGCCTTCGCTGCGCAATCGCTGGCGGTCATCAACGATCTCGGTCTCGATCCGTCCAAGGTCAATCCGCTGGGCGGCGCGATTGCGTTGGGACATCCGCTCGGCGCGACCGGCGCGATTCGCACCGCGACGCTGCTGCACGGCATGCGCCGCCACAAACAGAAGTACGGTCTGGTGACGATGTGCATAGGCACGGGCATGGGGGCGGCGGGGCTGTTCGAAGCGCTGTAACTACTGCGCGTGATGCTTGCGTTGAAAGACGAAAAGGCTGGCTCGTGATGTATTACGAGCCAGCCTTTTTTCATTGCGTCACGGACACAAAAAAAGCCGCTAAAAGTAAGCGGCTTAATTCGTTAATACTGGCGGAGAGGGCGGGATTCGAACCCGCGGTGGGTATTAGCCCACACACGCTTTCCAGGCGTGCGACTTAAACCGCTCATCCACCTCTCCGAAAGGGCGCGCAGGATAAACCAGAACAGGGTTTAGGGCAATCGGAATAGTGCCTTCGGAATAGTTTTTCGATACCCACCTGCCCCGCAAGGCGCGCCGATAGGCGATCTACGTGATGCGATGCGTGGAGAGTGGCGTGTTTATTGGCTTGCGGGCAAGTGGCAATTGACAGAAGTAAGCCATTCCTTGCTACTTGACCTTTGGCATCATCCCAAAAAATCCATTAGAACCGTCATTCTCGCGAAAGCGGGAATCCAGCAAATAAAACATTCCGCGAAGCGGACAAACACTTGGTTTTGTCCCGCTTAGCGGGGAGTATTTAATCAACTGGATTCCCGCTTTCGCGGGAATGACGATAGTTTCGGCTAATGGATTTTTTGGCATCATTTCGATTCGGTCCATCCCGGAGGCCTAACAACCCTGTTGTTCGTATCTATTTTATTCATCAAAGCAGAGGCATAGAATGAATCGTCGGATGCGGCGATGAGTTGCATGCCCATCCTTTCTTTCACTGAATGAAGGAGACGATCATGAACACTGCTGACATGATGATTCATGTGCATCCCGATTTGGATGCACCGGCGAGAATGGGGTTGGAAAGAAATTTGATGGGGCATATTGGCGTTGATTGCGCCGAGTTCAGCCGTCGCCCGCAGTTCCATTCTCTGATGGTGAAATACGATCCCGACGCAGTCGAAGGGATGGAGATTTTGCAGATGGTGCGCAAGCTCGATCCGGTGGCGACGATGGTGGGAATGTGATTTCGGACAACTCCGAATTGAGGCCTTGAGCAATCAGTGAAGAAGCCGCCATGCAATACTCCAAATATCTCATCATCGGCGGCGGCATGACTGCCGACGCTGCTGTCAACGGCATTCGCAAGATCGACCCCGACGGCAGCATCACCCTGATCTGCGAGGAGCGTGATCCGCCCTATAACCGCCCTCCGCTGTCCAAGCTGTTGTGGCAGGGCAAACCGTTTGAATCCATTTGGCGCGACACCGGCAAGCAGAATGTCGATATGCAATTGGGCAGAAAAGTGGTCGCACTTGATGCGGCAAAAAAGACCGCGACTGATGATGCCGGGAACGTGTATTCCTACAACAAGTTGTTGCTGGCGACGGGCGGCTCGGTGCGACGTTTGCCGAACGCGGACGAGAGCGTGATCTATTTCAG
>JAGVNQ010000121.1 GCA_020053195.1 Sideroxydans sp. | reverse complement strand
ACCAAGCCTTGATCCGCCGCGTAGCGCACCAGTTCGGAGTTGTTGGTGAAATTCAATTTGCGCATCAGCCGCGCTTTGTGGGTGCTGACAGTTTTGTTGCTGATGAACAATTCTTCGGCGATTTCGTTGATGCCCCGGCCTTGGGCGAACAGTTTGAGGATGTTGAGCTCGCGTTCGGACAAGCGTTCGTGCGGCGCGGTTTCGCCTGCCACCGGTTTTTCGAACAGCATCTGTTCGGCCACGACGGGGTCGATGAAACGTCCGCCCGAGGCCACTTTGCGGATGGCGGAGATCAGGATGTTCTGCTCGCTGCCTTTGGTGACGTAACCCGCCGCGCCCGCGCCCAGTACGCGCTTGGCAATTTGTAATTCGTTGTGCATGCTCAACACAAGCACGGGCGTGGCGGGATGCAACGCGCGTATGCGGGCGATGAGGTTGATGCCGCTCAGGCCGGGCATGGTCAGGTCCAGCAGGATCAAATCGAATTTGCTTTTCTGGAGTGCTTCCAGCGCTTCTTCGCCGTTGGTGGCTTCGCCCGCCACACTGATGTCGCCCATCAGCCCGAACAGTTGTTTCAAGCCGCTGCGCACGATGGCGTGGTCGTCGGCGATCAATACTTTAATCATGGTTTCTCCGAAATGATTTGTGCGGGCACGCGCACGATAATTTCCGTGCCGCTGCCCGCCCCGCTGTTGATGGTGACCGTTCCACCCAGCATCAGCGCGCGTTCGCGGATGCCAACCAGGCCGAAAGAATTATTTTTGACGGCGGCGGTGTCGAAGCCGACCCCGTTGTCGCGCACTGTCAAAACATAGTCCGCCGCCTCTTTATCCAGCGTCACCACCACTTTGTCGGCTTTGGCGTAGCGGGCGACATTGGTGAGCGATTCCTGCACGATGCGGAACAGAGCGATGGCGTGGCTTTCTTCCAATTGCAGTTCGTCGTCCGCGATGCGCACTTCGCAGCGCAGACCTGTGTTGGCCCCGTAGCAGCCAGTCAGCCATTCCAGCGCGGACACGATGCCCATGTCGAGTGCGGCGGGACGCAAGGCCGCCGCCACGTTGCGCGCCACTTCCAGCGAGCGGTCGGTCAGCATCAGCGTCTCTTGCAAATGCTCGCGCAACGGTGGCGAGTCTGCCGCAAATTTGTGGTCGAGCACGGAGATGTTCAATTTTAATCCGGTCAGGATTTGCCCCAGTTCGTCGTGGACTTCGCGCGCGATGTATTTGCGTTCCTCTTCGCGCGCCCGTTCGCGTTGCGCGGTCAGTCCGCGCAATTGCTCGCGCGATTGTTGCAGGTCAACTTCCGCCATTTTCTGCGCGGTGATGTCCATCACATAGCCGTGGTAATGGGTGATGATCCCCTCCCCTGTTCTGACCACGATGGTAAAGTCGTAAATCCAGCGGTAATTGCCGTCGGCATGGGCGATGCGGTAAACCTGCTCGTAGGAAACCAGCCCGCGCGCGCTGTAGTCGGCCACCTCGGCGGCCACGCGCGCCAGTTCGTCGGGGTGGATGAGAGAGGCGAACGAAATTTTGCCGCTGGTCAAATCTTCCGGTGCATAGCCGAATTGTTCGGCGATGTTGGGTGACACATACTCCACAGGCCAGCCGTCTTGCGCTTTCCATTTGAACACCACGGTGGGGCCGCCGACAAACAGCCCGCGCTCCGCGCGCAAGGTTTCTTCCATTTGTTTGCGTTCGGTGATGTCGCGGCCAATCGTCAATACACCGACGATTTCACCAGCCCCGTCGCGCTCGGCGACAAAGCGGATATGGTGACAAAGCGGCCCCTTGCCGCCAGCAAAAAAATTGAGTTCCATTTCGCCCGGCTGCCCGGTGTCTAGCGTTTCCATCAGGCGCGCCTGATATTCCTCGTACATCGATCCCGGACGCATCTCTAGCGGGGTCTTGCCCAGCATCTCCTCCAAGCTTCGCCCTAGCTGTCCGGTCAACCCCCCGTTCATATAAATGAGACGGCCTTTCTGGTCGTATCGCGCCAGATTGTCAGGCTGGTTTTCCGCCAGCGTGCGGAACTCGCGTTCGCGCGCGGCCAGTTCGGCGGTGCGTTCTTCTACGCGCCGCTCCAACTCTCCGTTGTTCTCGGCCAGTTCACGTTGCGCAGCAAACAGCTTGAGGTGGGTCTCCACGCGCGCCAGCACTTCGTCGATTTGCAGCGGCTTGGTGACGTAATCGACCGCCCCCGCTTGGAAGCCTTTGACCTTGTGTTCGGCAGAAGCCAGCGCGGTCATAAAAATCACAGGAATGGCTTGTGTTTGGGGCTGCGCCTTCAAACAGCGGCAAGTTTCAAAACCGTCTTTTCCCGGCATCATCACATCGAGCAAAATCATATCCGGCAACACCCGTTGCGCGCGTTGTACACCCTCATCGCCATCTTGCGCGATCACGACACGGTAGCCCCTGTCCTCGCACAAACTCACCACTACGCCGAGATTGCTGGGCGTGTCGTCGATGATAAGCAGCGTGGGTTGGGTCATGGGCGGGATCATGCCAAATACCTTTCGACTAACGTCAGGATGGCGCGAGACTGGAAGCCCAGCGTCAGGTTTAACAAATGATCGGCGAAAGGTTGGCAGGCGGAATTTTCGCGGGCGATGCGCTGGGCGAATGCGGCGATGTCGGACATGTTGCCCTGCAACGCAAGGTGGTGCAATTCGCGCATATCGGCTGCGGGCGGGATCACCAATTGATCCGGCGCTTGCCGTGTTTCTGCTGCGGGCAGCGATAGCGCATCGCCCGATTGCAGGGCTTCGCCGCTGCTTTCGGGCAGTTCCAGTTCGAAGCGGAAGGTGCTGCCCGTGCCAGGCACGCTGTCCAGCGTGATGTCACCGCCCATCAGCAACACCAGTTGGCGGCTGATGGCCAAGCCCAGCCCGGTTCCGCCGATGCGGTGGCGGACATCGCCCACTTGTTCGAAGGCATGAAAAATCAGTTCGCGGTCGTCGGATGCGATGCCAACCCCGGTATCTGAAATCAAAAAAGCCAGTCGCGATGACGTGACGCGGTGGATGCCGAAAACCACCCGGCCTTGCTCGGTGAACTTGATGGCATTCGCCAACAGGTTGAGCAACACTTGACGCAAGCGTTTTTCGTCACCGCGTACCACCTGCGGCAGGTCGGACGGGGTCTCGCATACAAAACCGATATTTTTTTTCTGGCGCGCCTTGACTTCGATGATGCCGGTGACGATCTGCAGGAAGGGTTGCAGAGCAATGTCGCTGATGTTGAGTTGCAGCCTGCCGGATTCGATGCGGGCAAGGTCGAGGATGTCCTCGATCAGTGCCAGCAGGTGTTCGCCGCTACTGCGAATGACTTCCACGCTGGTCAATTGCCGGTCGTTCAGGCTGGCATCGCGCCCCAGTATCTGCGCGTAGCCGAGGATTCCGTTCAAGGGGGTGCGTAATTCGTGGCTCATCTGGGCGATAAATTCGCTGCGTGTTTTCGCCAAGCGCTCGGCTTCGTCCAGCGCCGCTTCGCGCGCCGACTCCAGATGCTGGCGCTCGGTGATGTCGCGGATCACGCCGACCAGCATCTCGCGCCCGTCGCCGGAGACGAACGGGGTTTTTTTGGTCTGGATGAAATGTTGCACACCGTCCGCCGAGGTAAATCGCTCTTCGTTCAGATTCACTTTTCCCGACTTGAATACGAGTTCGTCTTTTTCCCAGAACACATCGGCCTGTTCTTTGGGGAAAAAATCATAGTCGGATTTGTCCAGCAATGCTGCGCGCGGATGGCCGATAAAATTGCAGAACGCATCGTTCAGCAGCGTCCAGCGATGTTGCCTGTCTTTGACAAAAATGGGGTCGGACACCGAGTCGATCACGCTGTCGAGGAAGTTGCGCGAAGCCCTGAGCTCGGATTCCAGCTGTTTGCGTTCGGTGTTGTTCAGCACAAAACAAGTCAGGCCGGTAACCTCGCCGGACTCCGAGCGAATCGGCGAATAGAAGCTTTGCCAGTATTCGCGTTTCAGCGTCTCGTCGCCGTACATATTTTCTTCAGTGAAGCTTTCGCCGGACAAAGCCCGGTCAAATCCGCGTTTCGCCGTTGCGCGGTCCGAGGGCAGGCCAATCACGTCCAGCATGTTCATGCCTATTTCGATTTCCTTGCCCCAGATAGCGCGCATGGTTTCTCTGTGCCCGCTGTTAAACGCTTGGTAGCGGTATCCGGTATCCAACGCAAACACGATGATTTCCGGCGAACTTTCCAGAATGGCTCGCAACAGATTGCTGCGTGAACGCGCCAGCAGTTCGCTTGTCTGCAACGCCGCTTCCGCCTGTTTGCGCGTGGTGATGTCGTGTACGTAGCCGTACCAGATGATGCCGCCGTCCGGGTGCGGCTGCGGATTGGTATTACTTTCCATCCAGCGTTCGCCTTTGGTCGGGTGCTGGATGCGGTACTCGCAATGCCACGTCGTCATGCTGCGGGCCGATTCGGCGATGGTGTCCAACACCCGCTGCGCATCATCTGGATGATTGAGCGCCGTTAAAGCGCTGACATCTTGCGCCAAGTCCTCCGGGTGCAGGCCGAACAAATCCTCGATATTGGGCGAGACGTAAGGCATACATATCGTCCCGTCAGGCTTTAAATAGTAGCTGCCCATCATGCCGGGCGATGAATCCGCCAAGCTGCGGAGTTCATGCTCGCGCGCGGCGATGGCATCCTGCATGCGGTAAAACTCCGTCATGTTGCGCCCCATCCCCAGCACGCTGACGATACGGCCTGCGTCATCGCGCTCTGGCACTAAACTGACTTCATGAATTTGAATTTCGCCGTTGACTGGCGCGAGCTGTCGAACCGATTTAACCGCCTGCCCGGTTGCCACGACTTGCCTAATGGCCGCACTGACTTGTACGTGGCTTTCGAGGATAGGCTTACCGATTACTTCGCTTATCGACAGGCCAAGCGTGCGTTCGTGAGCAGGGTTGATGTAGAGATAACGCCCTTCCACATCCCATCGCGCAATGTTATCCGGCAGGTTTTCCGTCAGACTGCGGAAATCGCGTTCGCGCGCAGCGAGGGCATCCTGCATACGATACATTTCAGTCATGTCGCGCCCCAGCCCCACTACGCTAACCACGCGTCCTTCCGCGTCGTATTCCGGTGCCAGGTTGACTTCATGTATCTGGGTCTCGCCATCGATCAACACAGGCTGTCGCACCAACGCAATCGCCTGACCGGTTGCCACGACCTGAGCAATGGCGGCCTTGATGCCATCGTGCTTGGCAAAAAGCGGAGTCCCGACAAGGTCGCCGACCTCAACCCCAAGCGTCTGCGCTTGGTTGGCGTTGAGATACAGGTAACGCCCCTGCGTATCCCAGCGCGCCACATTGTCGGGCAGGTTCTCCGTCAGGCTGCGGAAATTCCGTTCGCGCGCGGCCAGTTCCGCCGTGCGTTCCTTCACCAACTCTTCCAGATGGTCGCGGTGGCGCACCAGTTCCAGTTGCGACTGTTTGCTTGCGGTAATGTCGCGCCCGATGGCGAGCGCCCCAACAATTTCCCCGCGCAAACCACGCACTGCCATGAAACGCATGTTGTGGTAACGCAAGCCCAACACCGGGTCTTCAAAGGTGGATTCGGTTTCCTGCGGCTGGCCGCTGGCGATCACCGCTTCAAGTGTGCGTTGGTATTCTTCGACCGACGGCACGCCGGGCAGGTTTTCCTCAGGCGTTTTGCCAGCCGCGCTGGCGGTTTGTTGCCCAATGGTTTTTTCTAGGCTGGGGTTGAGATAAAGCGTGCGACATTGCAGGTCGTACAGGGCGATGTTGTCGGGCGAATTTTCTGCCAACGCGCGGAATTGTTGTTCGCTCGCTTGCAACGACGCTTCCATCTGCTTGCGTTCCGAAATGTCGCGGCACAACACGACGAAGCGCGTTCCTTGCCCGAATCCCGGCTGTTTGCGTGCAACGGAAAGTTCGAACCAGGTTTTTCCGCCCAGCAATGTCAGCCAGAACTGTTTGCCGAACGAGCTGCCGCCCGCCTGCGCTTCGGCCAGTGCCGCCATGCAGACGGCAGCCGGGCGGGGCGGTAACACGTCGGTCACTTTTTTGCCAATCAGGGTCGCGGCTTGCGCGGCCAAATCCTGATTCAACGGCGGGCTGAGGTCGTAATAACGCCCTTCGGCATCGACCTCGAACATCATGTCGGGAATCGCGTTCAGCGTAGCTTGCAACCGGTGCTGCGACTTTTGCAACTGCCGGTTGACTTCGGCCAAGCGGCGATTGGTGCGGCGCTGGCCGGAAACAAAATAAACCGTTCCCAACAACAACACCAGACTGCCGCCTAACACCGTCCACAGCCAGCGTTCTTCCAACTCGCGCTGTTTGCTTTCCGGTTTTACGGTCTGTGGCGCAGCCTCGATGCTGCCTGTTTGCGCGAACGCGGGTGAAACACTTGCCGCCAGCAATACCCCCGCCCACAGCACCGAAGCCAGACGGCTGAAGCAGTGCGGTGTATAAGCCACAGGATTTTTCTTAAACATGATCTGGCATCAAAGTTCGTTGTCGTAATTGTAGCTAAACACGCGCGCAAAACCAGTTCGCGCGACAGATAAACAAAGCCCCCGTACTTGCGGGGGCAGTTTTTTATATCCGGTTCTTGTCGCGATAAAACATGGTTGTTTAGTGCAAAGCGAGCATGGTGGCAGTCTGGTTGATATGTCCCAAATACGCTTCGCCATAGGTTGACAGGCCGATGGTCGGCTGGGTAAACAGCTTGCCAAACGCTTCAGTCTTGCCCTGATTTTTCAAATCCAGGGTGCGTAAAATGCAGTTGAATGCGATCAGGCTGCGGTACTGGAACATGCTCAACGCTTCCTCGGTATCTTCCACGATGTTCTGACCTTTCAGCACTTCCAATTCCATGCCTTCGTGTACGCTGCAATAAAAATGCAATTTGTCGCCGTCGATACGTTGCGGCGAACGCACGAAAGGTTCGTCGTCCGCCATCAGCCCCAGCGGGTTGGTCATAAAGGCATTAGGTGCGTCGGCCACCGATGCGACACCCACCGCGTCCGCATAGGCTTGCGCGGCAGGTTTGCCGTCAAACTCCAATACAGCGCGCGCTTGATGATCGACCAGAGTCGGGGTCAGCGTTACACCGGTGGTGCTGAAACTTTGCGTTTTGATGAGATCGAAACCGGCGGGCACATACAGCAACGCCATCGCGCCCGGACCTTTGACCAACCGCCCGTTTGCAGCTACATACGTTTTAGCAAATTTCAGGTCATCTCCGGCTGAGCCGCCGAGGAAAGTCAGGTCGGTGCTGTCGCTCAACGATTCCATCAAAGTCTCTTCCTTGCCCGACAAGCCGTCCATCAAAATCAACCCAACATGCGTGCTGAAATCGACCTGCTCGAAGCGGCTTTCCAGCGCGGCAAACGCGCCTTTCACATCATCCCCTTCAATCGTCACCACCTCGGCGCGGGGAATTTCGTCGGCTTCGAATCCGGCAACCACCAGCCCGCCATTCAGCATTTTCCCAGTCACAATTTCGCCCGAAGTCGAGCACCCCAGCGCGGGTACACCCGGAAAAATACCGGCCAGACTAGCGGCAACCAAGTCCGCATCGAAGCTGGTTGAATGGAAATAAAGAATAAACGTCGGATTACCCGGCAAGCTCGCTTCGAGTTCGGCAGAAATAGCGTGCAGGTCTGTATTGGTAGTGGAAAAAACCTTCATTGTCGTACTCCTGAAAATTAGTTAAATCGAAACACCGAGTTCGAATGCCGCTTGTTTGACCTTGCTCATCATCACCGGATCATCCGGCGACATCGAAGTCCACTTCGATGCGTTGATCCCTTTAAGCAGCAGCTTGGTTTTTGTTCCGTTTTCGATCACGCGATTGCCTTTGCCCCGGGTGACGATAATTTTTTGTATTGCGGCATGTATCTGTCCGGCCATTCTGAATTCTCCCTATATTTTTATATTGTGGAATAAATCCGCCATCCGTCGGAATTCCCCCAGCGCACTATGCTCACAAAATCCCCCCTGCCCGACTATCAGGAAATATTGATTTGAGTGTAAGGAATTGTGAGCAGGGGAAGGAAATCCCTACAGCCAATATCATTGATTGATATCAATGCTGGTGAAGTGAATCGTGAGGGCTGGGCAAATCGGTACAAAATCACAATGCAAAACACATGATTTTGGAAGATGAACAATGATTGAGAATGATGCCAAGTCATTGTTTGATTGGTGGGCGGTACTGGGTTCGAACCAGTGACCCCTGCCGTGTGAAGGCAGTGCTCTACCGCTGAGCTAACCGCCCAATAGAGGGCGCGCATTTAATCATAGGGGTATATCGGCGGTCAATTTCTTTATCGGCGATACCCATCTGTCGTAGAATGCGCGCCTTCATTTAAGCCTCAAATTCAGGAAAGAAATATGACTGTCCGCACCCGTTTCGCTCCCAGCCCCACAGGTTACTTACATATTGGTGGCGCGCGCACTGCGCTGTTCTCCTGGGCCTATGCACGCAAGCACGGCGGCACTTTCATTTTGCGGATTGAAGATACCGATGTAGAGCGTTCCACGCCGGAAGCCGTGCAAGCCATTTTGGACGGCATGAACTGGCTCAAGCTGAACTACGATGAAGGTCCGTTCTATCAAATGCAGCGCATGCCGCGCTATAAAGAAGTTATCCAGCAAATGTTGGCAGCAGGTCAGGCTTACTATTGCTATACCACGCCAGCCGAACTGGATGCCATGCGCGAGGCACAGCGCGCGCGCGGGGAAAAACCCCGTTACGACGGATGCTGGCGACCCGAAACCGGCAAAACATTGCCAGCCGTTCCATCTGATGCGAAGCCCGTCGTGCGATTCAAGAATCCGACCGATGGCGTTGTCGCTTGGAAAGATATGGTCAAAGGCCATATCGAATTCAGCAACACCGAACTGGACGATCTCATCATCGCCCGCTCCGACGGCACGCCGACTTATAACTTCTGCGTGGTGGTGGACGATTTGGATATGGGCATCACCCAAGTGATTCGCGGCGACGACCACGTCAACAACACACCACGCCAGATCAACATTCTCAAGGCGCTCGGCGCGACTATCCCGAATTACGCGCACTTGTCGATGATCTTGGGCGACGACGGCACCAAACTTTCCAAGCGCCACGGCGCAGTGAGCGTGATGCAATACGACGAAGACGGCTATCTGCCGGAAGCCGTCATTAACTACCTCGCCCGCCTCGGTTGGTCGCACGGCGATGAGGAAGTTTTTTCGGTGGCGCAATTTTGCGAGTGGTTCGACCTCGATCACATCACGCCATCCGCCGCGCAGTTCAATACCGAAAAACTGAATTGGCTGAACAACCATTACCTCAAGCAAACGGACAATGCGCAATTGGCCGAGATGGTGCGCCCGCGCCTGGAAGCACGCGGCATCAAGATTGGAAGCGCGCCCGACCTGACCGCTATCGTCGGTTTGTATAAAGAACGTGTCGCCACGTTGAACGAACTGGCCGATGCGGCGGAAGTGTTTTATATCGACCTGCACCCGGAAGCAGCAATACTCGACGCGCAACTCTCCGCCGAGTCCATCCCTGCCCTGCGCGATTTGGCGCAACAGTTCGCCACGGTCACATGGGAAACCGCCGCCATCAGCGCAGCCATTAAAGAAGTTATCGGCAAGCATGGTTTGAAAATGCCCAAGCTCGCCATGCCGTTGCGCGTGATGCTCACCGGGCAAACACAGACACCATCTGTGGATGCTTTGGTGACGTTGTTCACGCGCGAAATGGTGTTGGCGCGCATCGAAAAAAATCTCTCTAAAAAAACCGGCTGACTCGCTTTACAAGGTGGGGGTGCATCACTATAATGCGCGCTCTTTTGGAGGTCGTCGGGGGTATAGCTCAGCTGGGAGAGCGCTTGCATGGCATGCAAGAGGTCAGCGGTTCGATCCCGCTTACCTCCACCAAAAAGAAAAAGTAACACCGCAGTCCCCTTCGTCTAGAGGCCTAGGACACCGCCCTTTCACGGCGATAACACGAGTTCGAATCTCGTAGGGGACGCCAAACACAAAAGCCAGAGAATCACTTCTCTGGCTTTTTTCTTTGCATCGGTCAGTGCCGAATTACAAGCCGCTCAACATTTTGATATGCGCCATCGCGCTGCGTCCCAGAGCGTGTAACTCGTAGCCTCCTTCCAGCACCGAGACGATGCGTTTCTGGCAATGTTTTTCGGCGAGCTGTTTTAACTGCCCGGTGACCCAGGCGTAATCCGAATCCAGCAGTCTGAGCATGGACATGTCGTCTTCGCGGTGCGCGTCGAAGCCGGCGGAGATCAGCAGCAGTTCCGGTTTGAATTCTTCCAGCGCGGGAAGCCAGCGCTGGGTGACGGCCTCGCGAAACTCGGTGCTGCCCGCCCCTGCCGCTAGCGGCACGTTGATAATGTGCTCGTTGCCGCTGTCCGCCCCGCTGTAGGGATAGAACGGATGCTGAAAAGTCGAGCACAACATGACGCGCGGCTCATCCCGAAATATATCTTCTGTGCCGTTGCCGTGATGCACGTCAAAATCGGCGATGGCGACGCGGCTCAAACCGTGCGCGGCCAGCGCGTGTGCCGCGCCGACAGCGACGTTGTTAAAAATGCAAAAGCCCATGGCGCGCGCTTTTTCGGCGTGGTGGCCGGGCGGGCGGATGTTGCAAAATGCGTTTTCCACTTGCTGCGCCATCACCAGATCCACCGCCATCACTACCGCCCCGGCGGCGCGCAATGCGGCGAGATAGGTGAACGGGTTCATGGTGGTGTCGCCGTCGAGTTCCACCGTGCCGTGTTTGGGTGCGGCGGCGGCGATGGTGTCGAGATAGACGGCATCATGCACGCGCAACAGTTGCTCGCGCGTGACTTCGGGTGCATCGTGGTGTTGCAAATATCCCAACAAGCCCGAGGCGATTAATTGATCTTCAACAGCGTGAATACGCGCCGGACATTCCGGGTGGTGCGCGCCCATGTCGTGTTTGAGACAGAGCGGATGAGTGATGTAAGCGGTCTGCATGTCAGTGAAGGTTACCTCTAATAATCCAAATTTCGTCGCAATACTGCGTTGCTCACAAAAAATTACTCCTTACATATCCATCATATGCTGCGTCGCAATTTTTTGCTCGCGCCTTGTCTTGCTTAGAACTTTGAATTATTAGAGGCAACCTAAAACAGTAATAGTACGGTGCTATCATACCCAACGAGCCAATCACAGGGAATGAAAAATCATGGGCAAGCATTATCTCAACCCGCTGTTCGCACCCAAATCCGTGGCCGTATTCGGTGCCAGCGACCGTCCCGATTCAGTCGGCCAGATCGTATTCCAGAACATGCTGCAATGCGGCTTCAAAGGCGCGCTCTACCCCATCAATTCCAAGAACCCCGAAGTGCAAGGCCAGCGCGCTTACGCAACTATTGCCGAGATCGGTCAGCCGGTCGAACTGGTGGTGATCGCCACGCCGCCGCAGACCGTGCCCGGCATCATCGAAGAATGCGGCATTCACGGCGTGAAAGCGGCAGTCATTATCACCGCCGGATTTGGCGAAGTGGGCACAGATGGCGCGGCACTGGAACAGCAACTGCTGGAAGCCGCGCGCCGCTACAACATCCGCCTGATCGGCCCCAATTGTCTCGGCATCATGCGCCCTTCCATCGGGCTGAATGCCACCTTCAACAAGGGCACGGCCAATGTCGGCAACATCGCGCTCATCTCGCAATCCGGCGCGCTTTGCACCGCCATTCTGGACTGGGCGACACGCAATGATGTCGGCTTCTCCAGCGTGGTTTCCATGGGTTCATCCACTGATGTGGACTTCGGCGAGATCCTTGATTTTCTGGTCTCCGACCCCAACACGCACAGCATCCTGATGTACATCGAAGGCATCCGCAACGCGCGCAGCTTCATGAGCGCGTTGCGCGCCGCCGCACGTATCAAACCGGTGATTCTGGTCAAGGTCGGTCGCCATCCCGCCGGTTCCAAAGCGGCCATGTCACATACCGCTTCGCTGGTGGGTGCGGATGACGTGTTCGATGCCGCCGTAAGCCGCGTCGGAGTAGTGCGCGTGCAGACCGTCACGCAATTGTTTACTGCTGCACGCGCCTTGGCATTCGGCTTCCGTCCGGTCGGCAACCGGCTCGCCATTGTCACCAACGGCGGCGGTCCCGGCGTGATGGCGGCGGATCGTGCCTCCGATCTGGGCGTGAGCATGGCCACGCTGTCCGACAGCACGGTCGAATATCTCAACCAGCACCTGCCCTCCAACTGGCCGCACTGCAACCCGGTGGACATCATCGGCGACGCGCAAGCCGACCGCTATTTCCATGCCGTCAAAGCCTGTCTGGATGACGTGAATGTGGATGGCGTACTGGCCATCCTAACTCCGCAGGCGATGACCAAGCCGCTGGAATCAGCGCAAGTGTTGATCGACATCGCCAACGAAAATGCGCGCAACCACCACGGCAAACCGCTGCTGACTTGCTGGATGGGCGAAACGCAAGTGGCTGAATCGCGCGATGCGTTTACCCACGCGCACCTGCCGCACTTCCGCACGCCCGAACCCGCCGTCGAAGTGTTCTCGCATTTGTCCGCCTATTACCGCAACCAGAAACTGCTGATGCAAATGCCGGGCCCCTTGTCGCACCACATCGAACCGGACGTGGAAAGCGCGCGCCTGATTATCGAAGGCGCGATGCAGGAACACCGCAAAGTGTTGACCGAGATGGAATCCAAGGCATTGCTCTCCGCCTTCAATATTCCCGTGGCGCGCACCATGGTCGCACACTCTCCTTCTGAAGCACTACTGATCGCGCAACAACTCGGCTTCCCGGTGGCGATGAAAATCAATTCGCCCGACATAACGCACAAGACCGATGCCGGCGGCGTGGTGCTCAATCTGAACAATGCGCACGAGGTGCGCGCCGCTTACCAGCACATCATCGACAACGTGCAGCACAACCGCCCCAATGCCAGCATGAACGGCATCTCCATCGAGCCGATGATCGTCAAACCGAACGGGCGCGAGCTGATGATAGGCGTAACCAGCGATCCGATATTCGGCCCGGTCATCACCTTCGGCGCGGGTGGTGTTTCCGTCGAAATCATGGGCGACCGCGCCGTCGCCTTGCCGCCGTTGAACAGCTTTCTGGTGAAAGATCTGATCCAGCATACGCACATCGCCAAGATGCTGGGCCCGTTCCGCAACATGCTTCCCGCAAAAATGGAAGCGCTGGAAGACGTGCTACTGCGCGTGTCGGAAATGGTGTGCGAACTGCCGCTGCTCAAGGAAATGGACATCAATCCGCTGATCCTCGACGAGAACGGCGCGCTCGCCGCCGACGCGCGCGTGGTGGTGGAATACCGCCAGCCCAGCGCCGACCGCTATGCGCACATGGCGATCTACCCCTACCCCACCCACCTCGTCAGCCAATGGCAATTGGCCGACGGCACCGACATCACCATCCGCCCGATACGCCCGGAAGATGCGGTGCTGGTGAAAAAATTCGTCCATGATTTATCCGACGAATCGAAATATTTCCGCTTCATGAACAGCGTGCAAGAGCTGACCGAAGATATGCTGGCGCGCCTGACGCAACTCGACTACAGCCGCGAAATGGCTTTGATCGCCGTGAGTGAAGAGCATGAGGTCGAAACCGAACTCGGCGTGGCGCGCTACTCCATCAACCCGGACGGCGACACCTGCGAGTTTGCGCTGGTGGTGGCGGACAGCATCAAAGGCAAAGGACTCGGGCAAAAACTCATGTTCTCGCTGATGGAAGCCGCGCGTTCCAAAGGGCTGAAAACCATAGAAGGCGAAGTGCTGAGCCACAACCACAACATGCTGAAACTTATGACGCGCATGGGCTTCAGCATCAAAGCCAGCGAGGAAGACGGCGGGATCATGAAGGTCAGCAAGTCGTTGGCATAAGCTCGATTTTTCAATTTGCGCCGAGCCTACTCCTTCCCCCTTGCAGGGGGAAGGTTGGGATGGGGGTAGAGTTTTGCACGGCAACACTTCTACCCCCGCCCTAGCCCTCCCCCTGCAAGGGTGAGGGAATAATGTTGGCTCTTGACGATATTTAGATAAGCACCTTCGCCGCGAGCCAGTAAATACGGGCATCTACATCAAGTACACGACGTAGATGCCCTATCCATGCGCTTCTTCACGAAGTTGTGGTTTCAAAAAGCCAGTTGCGGGCAAATACAACTGCCTGTGCCAGATTGGCAGATGCCTCGTCGCTCAGCCCCTCGCCCAGCTCGAACCCGTAACCGCGAATGCGCAGCAGAAAACAACGCGGCGCATCCTCTCCATACACTTGACGAAAAGTGTGCAGCAATGCGAACGGAGTCATGGCATGGCTGGTGTAGCTGTTGTCCTGCGTGGCGTTGATTTCTGAAAGTTGAAACGGCGCAGCGCAGGACATATCCGCATCGACAAACAACACCGCCGAACGCCCGAGCAGATCGGTGACATGCTCGACCTGCAATTGAAAATCTTCGATGAATTCGACTTGCGGAATATTTTCTGTTTGAAGCTGGCGCAGCAGCAACGGCGCGAGTGCATCATCGCCGCGTGATTCGTTGCCGATGGCGAAGATGAGAATGGGAATGGTCATGGTTTTGTAGGTGATGATTTGAAGTGATGAGTGAATCTGGATTTTCACCCCCATCCCAACCTTCCCCCTTCAATGGGAAGGAGCCAGATTCCCACCCCCTTGCAGGGGGAGGGTTAGGGTGGGGGTAGAGTCTCCAGATGATCTGAGATCGTTGATAGCACCCCGTCAAGATTGCTCAATACATCATTGTTCCAGAAGCGCAAAACACGCCATCCATTTTCCATCAGGTAAGCGGTTCTTTGTTCATCATAAGCGACTCGGTCTTGGTGCTGTCCACCATCAAGTTCGAGCACAATCTTTCGCTCGATACACACAAAATCTGCAATGAATCTGCCAATGGGAAATTGGCGGCGGAAACGGTGATTAGATAGTTGTTGATGACGTAACGCTTGCCACAGCCGACGTTCGGCATCCGTCATGCCGCTGCGCAACGATCTGGCATTTGCTGTCGTTGCCGGATCGATTCGTTTGGACATCAGGATTCTACCCCCATCCTAACCTTCCCCCTGCAAGGGGGAAGGAACAGTGATTTAGCCGATGGATGACCGCGCCAACAAATCCACCCTCTCCCCCGCCGCATCCAGCAACTCCACCTCCAGCGGCATCTTGCCCAGCGCATGCGTAGCACAAGACAGGCAAGGATCAAACGCGCGGATGGCGACTTCGATATGGTTGAGCAAACCTTCGGTCAGCTTGCGACCGTCGAGGTATTGCCGCGCCACCTGGCGGATCGCTTCGTTCATCGCTTGATTGTTGTGCGTGGTGGAGACGATCAAATTGCAGCGGATGATCTGGTCGTTGTCATCCACCTTGTAGTGATGGATCAGCGTGCCGCGCGGCGCTTCGATCACGCCCACACCGCGCGCTTGGCGCTCGCCTTTGCTCACCAGATCGTTGCCTTGCAAATCGGCATCGTGCAGCAAGTCGCGGATCACTTCGGCGGCATGCAGCATCTCTATCATGCGTGCCCAGTGAAAACCCAGCGTCGCGCCCGCCGCCGAACCGCCGTTGAATGCCATGAATTCACGGCGTTGCTCTTCGGCCAACGGCGTGGGAATGAAGTCGCATTGCGTCACGCGGCTCAGTGGCCCGACGCGATACCAGCCCTGCTCCGGCCCTAGGCGGCGCAGGAACGGGAATTTCATGTACGACCACGGTTTCACGTCCTCGAAAATCTCTTTCCAGTAATGGCTGTAATCGTAATGATCGAATAGCGTTTTGCCCTTCATGTCGCGCGCACGCAAGCCGCCGTGATACAGATCCAGCGCGCCGTCGGCGCGCACCATGTTGAGCGTGTGCGCCTTGAAACGCCCGAAGTTATCGTAGAGATCAAGATTCTGTTCATACAACTGGCGCGCGATGCCCACCGAAGCTTGGCTCCACGCCACAATCTGCTCAACATCTTTCAGCAAATAGTCGCGCTCTTCGATGCTCACATTCTTGTTCACCCCGCCCGGGATCGAACCCGTGCCGTGGATGCGTTTGCCCGCCGTGATGCGAATCACTTCCTGCCCGAACTTGCGCAACAGCACGCCCTGCTTGGCGATCTCGGGATACGCCGCAGCGATACCGACAATGTTGCGCTTCGCCACATCGGAATCGAAACCAAACAACAGATCGGGCGAACACAAGTGAAAAAAATGCAGCGCATGCGATTGCAAAATCTGCCCGTAATGCATCAGCCGCCGCACCTTCTCCGCCGTTGGAGTCAGCGTCGCCCCGACGATCATGTCCATCGCCTTGCTCGCTGCCAGATGGTGGCTCACCGGACAAATGCCGCACAGCCGCTGCACCATCACCGGTGCTTCCCAGTATGGCCGCCCCTGAATAAATTTCTCAAAGCCGCGAAATTCCACGATGTGCAAACGCACCTGCTGCACGTGATCATTCTCGTCCAGCAACAACGTCACCTTGCCGTGACCTTCGACGCGCGTCACCGGGTCGATGGCAACGCGGCGCAGGGTTTCGGGGTGAGCGGCGGTTTCCAAATCAGAACTCATTTAAACCTCTTTTCTGTCCACGAAATACACGAAAGGCACGAAAAAATCAGCTCTGGAATTTTCGTGATTTTCGTGTCTTTCGTGGACAAAAGTTTTTTAGTCATATTTGATTAACCCATGCCCCAACTCAGGTGTCTTGCCCGCAATCAGGTCGGTGAGAAATTTCCAGATGGCATCGGCGGAAGGCGGGCATCCCGGAATGAAGTAATCGATCTTCACCACTTCGTGCAGCGGATGCACTTTGTCCAGCGGCAGCGGCAGCTCGGGGTCGTTGGGGATATGGCCGTGTTCCAGTCCCGGTTCGGTGAGATAGACCTCGGTCAGGCAACTGCCTAGGTCGAGGTGGTTGCGCTGCGCGGGCAGGCCGCCGTTGATGGCGCATGCGCCGATGGCGATGAGGATTTTGCAATTTTTGCGGAACTCGTGCAGTACGTGCACGTTCTCCGCGTTGCAGATGCCGCCTTCGATGATGCCGATGTCGCACGGTCCGCAATGTTTGATGTCGGTGATCGGCGAGCGGTTGAATTCGACCAGTTCGAGCAAGGCGAACAGGCGCTCGTCGATGTCGAGGATGGACATGTGGCAGCCGAAACATCCGGCGAGCGAGGTGGTGGCGATGCGGAGTTTGGGTTTGGTGGGGGGTGTCATGTTATTCCCAATACTCAACGTGGACGATGCGACTCGATCCCCTCCCCTTCAAGGGGAGGGTTAGGGTGGGGATGGGGGAAAGTTCAAGTGCAATGGCAACCAGCCCCATCCCCCACCTAGCCTCCCCCTTGAAGGGGGAGGAACGGTTTCCATACAGCCGGATTCCTGCGGTTTCTTGCTTGCTCATGGCGTTCCCTCGCAAGCCGCGCAACTTCCACCAGCATCACTCTGGCGCGGCGCATCGTCCAGCGCTTGCGCGCTGATCGGGCGCTGGTCGTAACGCCTTTCGCCGATGGGCACGCTGAAGCCGACACGCTTTTTCAAGATCACGCCGACCGGGCACACTTGCATGGCTTTGTCGCTCAGTGCGATGTTGGTGTCTTTCAATAAACCCGATTCCGCGTTGACGATCAGGTGCTTGGTAATGCCGCGCCCGGACAGCGCGAACACGTTTTTGCCATCCACTTCGCCGGAGGCGCGTACGCACAGCTCGCACAGGATGCAGCGGTTGAAGTCGAGCAGGATGTCGGGGTGCGAGGCATCCAGCGGCCTATCCGGGAACAGATGGCGGAATCCGGCGCTATGCACTTCGAGGTCGTAGCCCAGCGCCTGCAACAAGCAGTTGCCGCTCTTCTCGCACGACGGGCAGAAATGGTTGCCTTCGGCGAACAACATCTGCACCAGCGTGCGGCGCAGCGCATTGAGTTCTTCGATCTCGCTTTCCACATTGAGACCCGCCTCGGCGGGCATGGTGCAAGAGGCGGTGGTGCGTCCGTTAACTTTGACCGTACACAGCTTGCAACTGCCGTGCGGTTTGAATTCGGGGTGATAACACAAGTGCGGGATGTAATGCCCGGCGGCTAGCGCGGCCTGCATCACGGTCTGTCCATCTGCAAATGGGATTGTTGCGCCATCGAGTTGGAAAGTCAAAGAGCTATTCATTGTAGCCGACTCCAGTTCCTTCCCCCTTGCAGGGGGAAGGTTAGGATGGGGGTTGAAAATTTTGCGCCACCTAAAATTTCTACCCTCTCCCTAGCCCTCTCCCTGCAAGGGAGAGGGGATGAGTTTGCGGATGTATCCGACCGGCAACTTTGTTTCATATCCCCTCCCCCTTCAAATGCGCGCCCGCATCGTCGCGTCCGGTCATCTGCCGCGCTCTTGCCAGCGCGCCGTCGAGATCGAAGGCAGGTTCAAAATCCAGCGACTTCAGTTTGTTTTCGTAGGCGGGACGGAAATGTTTGAGCGTGTGCAGCACCGGGTTGCACGCGCTGCGGCCGAGGCCGCAATGCGAGGTGGTTTGCAATACGCGATCCAGATTTTCAACTTCGATCAAGTCATAGCGCGTGCCGTGTCCGGCGGCAATTTTGTCCATGGTTTGTTTCAAAATTGAAGTGCCGACGCGGCATGGCGTGCAGAAGCCGCAGCTTTCGTGCGCAAAGAAATGCACGAAATTGCGCGCCACCTCGAACATATCGCGACTATCGTCGAACACCATGAACGCGCCTGCCGTAGGCAAATCCTCAAAGCCCAGTTTGCGCCCGAATTCGCTTTCCCCCAGACACACGCCAGCGGGGCCGCTGATCTGCACCGCGCGCGTGTTCACCGCGCCGCAATCCTGCAACACTTCGCGCACCGACACGCCGAACGGGTATTCGTAAATGCCGGGGCGCGGGCAATCGCCGGAAACGGAAATGAGTTTGGTGCCGCTGGATTTTTCCGTGCCGATGGCGCGATATTTTGCAGCACCGATGTGCAGCGCCAGCACGGCCTGACAGAACGTTTCGACGTTATCCACTGCGGTCGGTTGTTGCAGATAACCGTGCGTAACCGGGAACGGCGGGCGGTTGCGCGGCACACCGCGCTTGCCTTCCAGCGATTCGATCAAGGCCGATTCTTCGCCGCAAATATACGCGCCCGCGCCCAAATGAATCTCGATGTCGAAATCGAATCCATGAAAACCGAGAATATTTTTACCCAGCAGATTGTCGTCGCGCCGACGCAGCAGCACGGCTTGCAAAGGTTCAAGCAGGAAACGGTATTCGCCGCGCAAATACAGGAAACCTTTTTTCGCACCAACTGCCAAGGCGCACAGCGTCATGCCTTCAAACACCAGATCGGGTTGAAGATTGAGCAGCACTCTATCTTTGAACGTGCCCGGCTCGCCTTCGTCGGCGTTGCACACCACGTAATGTTCCGCGCCCTCCGCGTTGCGGCAACCTTCCCATTTCAGCCCAGTGGGAAAACCCGCGCCGCCGCGCCCGCGCAAGCCGGAAGCCTTGACGGTGTCAATGACGTGTTGCCCGCCCAACACCTGCGCAATTCGCAGCACCACACCGGGCAACAGCGTGCTGCCCAGCACCAGATCGCTGCGGCGGACGTTGTTTTCGATGCGGAAAAAATCGGCAGGCCAATCGGCCAGCGGCGTGCGGTTGCGAATGAGTTGGCCGATTTCCATCACGCGCTGGTGCGTCAGGCGCGTGATAGCGCGCCCGTTGACCAGCAGCGCCGGGCCTTGGTCGCACATGCCGGTGCAGGAAGTCGTGCCAATACTGACCAACCCGTCTTCGGAAACTTTGCCCGGTTGCAGCCACAATTGCTGGCACATCTGCGCCATCAAGTCCTGGCTACCCAGCATGCGGTCGGTAATGTTGTCGGAGAACAGCACGCGATATTCGCCGTGCGGAGTCAAGTGCAGAAAGGAGTAAAACGAAGCCACGCTTTCGATGCGGGCACGGGGAATGGCGAGAGTTGTCGCCAGCGAAGAAACCACGGCGGGCGCGATATAACCGAAGCATTCCTGCACTTCGCGCAGTATCTGCAACAGCTTGCTCGCGTCGTTGTCGTGCCGCGCGACAATCTGCTCCAGCAGACACAAATCGTCTGTCGCCATGCAGTCAAAACTTATTGCGTCATCTGGTAGCATAGTCACCGTTCGGCAAAAAATCGTTACGAATAAGTCTAACAGAAGCTTTCCTGATTTTTGTTAAACAATTGTTGTACCGGATATATTTTATCCCGGACAATTTTTTAGAGTCGTCATTCCCGCGAAGGCGGGAAAACGAGCCGCTTGCGGCGAGTTTCGAGGAACGGCCATCCAGCAATTCAAATACTCCGCGAAGCGGACAAGCGATTGGTTTTGTCCCGCTTCGCGGGGAGTATTCAATCAACTGGATTCCCGCTTTCGCGGGAATGATGAGGTTTGGGACTAACTGCCATCAGTTCCCTCTCCCGCAGGCGGGAGAGGGTTAGGGTGAGGGGCGTTGAGTAAGCAACAGATTTGTATCAGATCACAGCCCCTCATCCCCAACCCTTCTCCCGCCTGCGGGAGAAGGGAGCTAACTAAAGTTTTGAAATGGAATTGGAAATATTCTCTGCATGTTAAGCAAACTCAATCCCACGCAACGCGAAGCGGTCAAATATCTCGGTTCTCCCCTGCTGGTGCTAGCGGGCGCGGGCAGCGGCAAGACCGGGGTCATCACCCACAAGCTGGCGTATCTGGTCAACGAATGCGGCTATGCGCCGCGCAATGTCGCGGCCATCACCTTCACCAACAAAGCGGCGAACGAGATGCGCGAGCGCGTCGGCAAGCTGCTCAGCGGGCGCGATGGCAAGGGCATGACTATCAGCACTTTCCACGCGCTGGGCATGTTGATTCTGCGCGAGGACGGACCGCTGCTCGGCTACAAAAAACAATTTTCAATTTTCGATACTGCCGACACCGGCAAGATCATCAGCGAATTATTGGGCAGCCCGGACAAGCAGGAAATACGCACAGCGCAGAGCGTGATGTCGAACTGGAAAGCCGCCTTCCTCACGCCGGAACAGGCGACCAGTCTGGCCGAGAACGAAGAGCAACAGCGACTCGCCCTGCTGTATGGTCGTTATCAGGAAACCTTGCGCGCTTATCAATCGGTGGACTTCGATGACCTGATCCGGCTGCCGGTAGAACTATTTAAAACGCAGGAAGAAGCGCTGCAACGCTGGCAACACCGCTTCCGTTATTTGTTGATCGACGAGTACCAGGACACCAACGATTGCCAGTACCAGATGATGAAACTGCTGGCGGGCGACCGCGCCGCGCTGACCGTGGTGGGCGACGACGATCAGGCCATTTACGCCTGGCGCGGCGCGAGCGTTGCCAATCTGCACAATTTGCAGAAGGACTACCCTACCCTGCGCGTCATCAAACTGGAGCAGAACTACCGCTCCTCGCAACGCATTTTACAAAGCGCCAACCACCTCATCAAAAACAACACCAAGCTGTTCGAGAAAAACCTTTGGAGCGAGCACGGCCCCGGCGACCCGGTGCGCGTGTTCGCGGCGAAGGATGAAGAGAACGAAGCGGAATCCGTGGTGCTGCGCATGTTGGGGCACAAGTTCGAGCACAACACGCGCTTTGCCGATTACGCCATTCTCTACCGCAGCAACCATCTGTCGCGCGTGTTCGAGGAACAATTGCGCAACCACAAAGTGCCCTACACCGTGAGCGGCGGCACGTCGTTTTTCGACCATGCCGAAATCAAAGATCTCACCGCGTATTTGCGTTTAATCGCCAACCCGGACGACGACCCCGCCTTCATCCGCGCGATTACCACACCCAAGCGCGGCATCGGCAACAGCACGCTGGAGAAGTTGGCATCGCATGCCGCAACGCGCGGCATCAGCATGTTCGATGCCGCGTTCGAGCCGACCATGGCGGAACACCTGCAAGCGCGCCAGCACGAAGACTTGCTCACCTTCTGCAACTTCATCAACCGCATGCAATCGCGCGCCGAGAGAGAGCCGTGCAACGAAGTGATGGGCGATCTGTTGAGCGCTATCGACTACGAAACCTGGCTGTTCGACAGCTTCGAGCCGCGCCAAGCCGAAACCAAAATGAAAAACGTGCAGGACTTCGTCGGCTGGATGAACAAAAAATCCGAAGCCGACGAAAAAAACATGATCGCCATGACACAGTTGATCGCCCTGCTCAACCTGCTCGAATCGCGCGATCAGGAAACCGATGCGGTGTCGCTTTCCACGCTGCATGCCGCCAAAGGCTTGGAGTTCGGCCACGTGTTCTTGATCGGCGTGGAAGAAAATATCCTGCCGCACGAGCGCAGCGAAACCCCGGAACAAGTCGAAGAAGAACGCCGCCTGATGTACGTCGGCATCACCCGCGCCCAACGCTCGCTACAGATCAGCTACTGCACCCGGCGCAAACGCGGCAAAGAACACACCGGCTGCGACCCCAGCCGCTTCATCGCCGAGTTGCCGCAAGCCGACATCGTGTATGCGGGCGTGGTGACAGTGGGCAATGCGCCTGCGGTGAGCAAAGAGGAAGGGAAAGATATGCTGGCGCGGATGAAGGCGAAGTTGAAGTGAGGGGGGTGGAACTGCTGCTTTCGACCTTGCTGCCATTCGCTCATTGAACTGCTTTAGACTTTTCCCAGTTCTTTGGGGGCATCAGGATCACAAAATCCCTGCGATCCTGCTTGAGCAAGCCTATAGACTCCAAATGCTTCAAGTACTTCCATAGTGCAACTTTCTCCGCATCTTGAAATTGTGTCGATATATCAAAAAGCTTGGATAACCAGGCCGTCAGCTCATCCGTGTGCAAGTAACCCTGCTCCTCAAATCGGTTGGCAATGTAGGCAAGCACTGCCGACTGCCAAGCGTACCGGCCGTCATCATAGGAATTTTCTCCAGGGACAAAGGCAGTAAGGCTCGTCAATGATTTAGGCTGAAGCTGAGCCTTCGCGATATTCCTTTTAATTTTCTCCTGAGGATTGAGCATGCGGTAGTTTTCGAATCGCGCCGCCTCTGCGGCATCTCTCTCAGCGCGTTCCTGTCTTTGCTTCTCAACATAATCGAGCTCCATCTGTTCCGCTTGTGGGTGATGTAGCCATTTTGCTTTGGTGGGCACACTAAAGAGTAAACGATTCAGCATGTCGAATCCTACCGCTCCGCGAGCATTCGAGACATCAATCTCAATTGTTCGAATACCGCGTTTTCTGATCTTATCCAATTTATTTTCATCAACAAAATGGGTGACCGCTATTTCGACAAGTATCTCTGCATCACTGCCAGCCTCGACTACAACGATGTCCGGTCGAAATCCATCAAGCCAAGGTTCAATACTAACTTTAGATAATGGCATTAGGCAGGAGTTGTATAGCGTATTCCTTTCTTGAATCCTAACCCAGTTCCATCCATCTTCGTCCGGCCCCCATCTAGCAGGAAGCTGAACATACACCGCCGGTAATGCCAACTCCATCCGCTCTGCAATGAGCTGTTTCGCCGCCAAGTGAATCGCCGACTCAATTCCGTTTCCGCAAACCTTGCCAGCTGCGTGGGCGAAGTGAGGTGTTTTTGCATTCTTCCTAGCGACCAGTGGGTGGTTACAGCCGGGGCAGAAGCATCCGCAATCTTTACCGTTCAAGACTTGGCGAGGCTCATAGAGCACACCATCCTTAATCCCAAACGGGACGAGTATCGACATTAGAAGCCTCCATTCTTCTTGAGAGGACATTGTAATCTACAAAAAATGTCTCCAGCGAAGTGCCGCTCTTGGCACAAACCAGCCATGAAAAGTGCGTTTACTCACCAGATCAATCGTTGCGCAAGCGCACCTATTCCCAACACATAACCTCGTGAAGATGCCCGTCAATAGGCGATCTACAGCATACTGCTTTGACTCTGTGTTCACCGCATTGCGACTTTCAAGCAGCCAATCGTTGCAGTAGAAATTGTGATACGAAAACAACAAACAAAAAAATTATTCCGCCAGCCTCCGTGCCTGCCGTTTCGCCAGATTCCCCGCCTTGGTTTTGCTGGGCAAATCCTTCTCTGTTTTCATGAACGGTGGCAGTTCCTTGCAGCCTGACTGAATAAAATCATGCTCTAGCGCGGTGCGGGTCGTTTCTATCGGTACTGCGAGTGCTGTCGTCATCCCGGTGAACAGCAGATCGAACAGGCGGTGCAGCGGTATCTGATGAGTCTGGTGCGTGGTGGAGTAGAGCCAGTCGGAGAAGGTCAGGAAGCGTACAAACGGGCTTTCACCCAGCAAGAGTTCCAGTGCTTGCGGAAAGCGCTGTGAGTTCCCCACCAGATCCCAGTAGCGGGCAAAGCGCGCCAGTCTTTGCATGGTGGCAAAGTCGATGCGGTCGGTGGCGAGTACGGTGTAGGGAGGGTACGGGGTGTAGTGCATGGCATACGTTTCGGTATGGCGGATGATGGGTGTGCCGCGCAGGCGCTTGAGCACGCCGACCTGTATCTCTTGCTGCTTCAGCGCAACCATGCGGTCGAAGCCATTAGCGATGCTCGCCACCTCTTCACCGGGCAGGCCGATGATGAGGTCAACGTGGACGTGCGCGTGGCTTTCCTGAGTCAGCCAGCGCAGGTTTTCTTCGGTTTTGGACGTGTCCTGTTTGCGCGAGATCAGCGCCTGCACTGCGGGGTTCAAGGTCTGGATGCCCACTTCGAGTTGCAGCGATCCGGCGGGGAATTTAACGATCAGCGCTTTCAGTTGTTGCGGCAGATGATCGGGGATGACTTCGAAGTGTACGAACAGTTTATCGTCCAGGCGTGCGAGGAAAAATTCCAGAATGCGCACGCTGCTCTTGATGTTGAGGTTAAAGGTGCGGTCAACAAATTTGAACTGGCGTGCGCCGCGCTGATAGAGCTTGTCCATCTCATCGAGGATGCGGTCGAGATCGAAAGCCAAGGCCGTCTTGTCCAGTGACGAGAGGCAAAATTCGCATTTGAACGGGCAGCCACGCGACGCTTCCACATACAGCGTGCGCTGTGCGATGTCGTGGTCCGAGTAAAGCGCATAGGGTAGCTTGATCTCGGCCAGCTTGGGCTGGATACCGGCAATGATCTTCTGCGCCTGCGGGCGCTGTTGCAAAAGTTCGCGGCAAAGTGTGGCAAAGCTGATGTCTCCCCAGCCGGTGATCACGTAATCGGCCAAGCGCACGATTTCCTGCTCATTGCATTCGTAACTGACTTCCGGCCCGCCCAGCACCACGGTAATTTGCGGGGCGACGCATTTGAGCAAAGCGACCACGCGGGTGATCTCGCTCACGTTCCAGATGTACACACCAAAACCGATGATGCGCGGCTGCGCCGCGAGCAAGACCTCGACAATTTCCTCGGGCCGGTTTTGCAGGGTGAATTCGATAATTTCGGTGTCATTTTCCAGCTCGCCCATGTTGGCGGCGAGATAGCGCAAGCCTAGCGAGGCATGGATGTAGCGCGCGTTGAGGGTGGCGAGGACGATGGCGGACATGCGGGTCAGGTGTATCGAAAGGCCGATATGTTACGTTAGTTCCGGGCGATTCCAATCGCCGAATGGCAGTCGCTCAGGGCAATTTGGTTCTCCACGTAACTGTTTGATTACTACTAACGAAAATGCAACGCTGTTTTGTCCCCTCGCCCGCTTGCGGGAGAGGGTTAGGGAGAGGGAAAACTCTCTGAGATACATGATGTTCCAAAACTCACCCTCTCCCCCAAGCGGGCGAGGGGAGGAAAACAAATTTACCCTGGGCAGTCGCTGGCCGGTATCGTCAACCAAAACGCCGTTGCGCCTCTACCGCGAGGCCAGCGCCGATGCTGCCGAACAAGTCGCCTTCTATACGCCGTGCTTGGGGCAACAGGGCGGCGATGCGTTTGCGCAGCAGCGGCACGCCGCTGGCTCCGCCGGTGAAAAACACCGTATCCACTGCCTCGCAATCCACCCCGGCCTGTGCCAGCAAAGTGCTCAGGGTGGCTTCTATCCGCTCTACCAACTGCGTCGAAGCCTGTTCGAATTCATTCCGGGTCAGCGTGTGGCGCAGATCCGGTGACAACCGATCCAGATGCAGGATGGCGCTATCGCCAGCGGACAAGGCGATCTTGGCTTCCTCAACTTGCATTGCCAGCCAATGGCCGGCGCGTTCGCGGATCAGCTTGAACAGCCGATCCATGGCTTCAGGTGTTTGGGTGTCCAGATACAGCTCTTGCAGGTCGGCCCAAGTCCGGCGTGTATAGGCTTGATTGATGGTGTGCCAGGTGGCCAGGTTCATGTAGTAGCTGGAGGGCATTTCTATACCGCGCTTGAGCTGGCTGCGATAGCCCAGCAAGGGCATTACTCCGGCCAGACTCAGTTGCTGGTCGAAGTTGGTGCCGCCTATGTGGATGCCGCCGTTGGCCAACAGGTCGTCGCGCCTATCCGCGACCCTGGCCCGTTGCGGCGAGAGCCGGATCAGGGAAAAGTCCGAGGTGCCGCCGCCGATGTCGGCAATCAGCACCAGTTCCTCGCGGGCTATCTGGCGTTCGTAGTGATAGGCCGCAGCGATGGGCTCATACTGAAAACTCACCTCGCGGAAGCCGGTGGCGCGGGCGATGGCTTCGAGAGTTGCCTCGGCCTTGCGGTCAGCCGCTGCATCATCATCCACAAAAAATACAGGCCGACCGAACACGGCCTGGTCGAAAGACCGATCCGCCGCTGCTTCGGCTCGGCGCTTCAGTTCGGCGATGAACTGAGCCAGCAATTCCATGTAAGTCTTCGAGCGCCCTTGAACCTCGGTTTTGCCTTCCATCTGGCTGCTGCCCAAGAGGCTTTTCAAGGCGCGCATCAGACGGCCTTCGTAACCTTCCAGATATTCGTTGAGACCAGCCCGACCGACGCTGACGCTGTTTTCGTCGGCATTGAAAAATATCACGGAAGGCAAGGTGAGCTTGCCGTCTTCCAATGCCAGCAAGGTCGGCTGACCCGGACGCAGCCAGCCCGCCGTGGAATTGGATGTACCGAAATCGATGCCGCAGGCGCGGGCGGGAGTTGCAACAGACATGGGCGGGAAATGGCCAAAACCGGGCCGCTAAAAATGGGCGGCGATGCTAACGCCACAGCGGGCAAAAGTCGAATGGAAACATGGCCGCTTGGCTGACCGTTGACGCTAAGTTTTGCGAAATAATCAAATGCCAACGTGCTCCGCAACGCCCGCCAATAGCCAATCTGCGCGATGTATCGAGTGTAGATCGCCTATTGACGGGCGTTTCCACGTGGTGGTTTGACAAACCGCATTGGCGGCGCGCCATTCAGTTACATTTTGGTATTGGCTGACCGGGTTTTGCAGCGACCAACAGCCACATTGGCGGCCATGCGGGCGCAGGCGGTGCGGCGCTGAAAGCGAGGTTGAAGTGATGCTTAGTATTGCGCCGAAGCATAGTTCTCAAACCGCGTGAACTCGCCACGGAAGGTGAGTTCGACTTTGCCGATGGGGCCGTTACGCTGTTTGCCGATAATGATTTCGGCTTTGCCTTTGTCCGGCGTATCCGGGTTATAAACTTCGTCGCGGTAGATGAACAGGATCAAGTCGGCATCCTGCTCGATAGCGCCGGATTCGCGCAGGTCGGACATCACCGGACGCTTGTTCGGACGCTGTTCCAAACTACGGTTGAGCTGCGACAGCGCGATTACCGGCACATGCAACTCCTTTGCCAGCGACTTCAATGAGCGTGAAATTTCCGAAATTTCGGTCGCCCGGTTTTCGCTCGATCTACCAGCCGGTGAAGACATCAACTGGATGTAGTCGATGACGATCAGGCCAAGACCATCTTTTTGCTGGCGGCTCAAGCGCCGGGCGCGCGAACGCAATTCCAGCGCGTTCAAGCCCGCCGTTTCGTCGATAAAGATAGGCGCATCGTTCAACAGACCCAAGGCATGGGTCATACGCGACCAGTCGTCGTCTTCCAGTTTTCCGGTACGCAAAGTGTGCTGATTTAGCCGCCCCACCGAGCCAATCATACGCATCGCCAATTGCGCGCCGCCCATTTCCATACTGAAAATCGCTACCGGCTTGCCTTCCAAAGCCACATTCTCCGCGATATTGATGGAGAATGCGGTCTTGCCCATACTGGGGCGGCCCGCCACAATGATGAGGTCGCCGGCCTGGAGACCGGAGGTCATGCGATCCAGATCGGAAAACCCGGTCGCAGTGCCGGTCACATCACTGGCGTTGTCCCGTCCATACAAGGTCTCGATGCGTTCCACCACCTGTGTCAGCAGCGGCGGCATCGCGGTAAAACCCTGCCGTCCGCGATCACCTTGTTCGGAAATTTCAAATACCTTGCTTTCTGCCTCATCCAGTAACTGTCCGGCATCGCGTCCACCCGGGTTATAGGCACTGGTGGCAATATCGCTACCCACCTCCACCAGTTTGCGCATGATGGCGCGCTCGCGCACGATTTCGGCATAACGGCGGATATTGGCGGCGGAAGGCACGTTCTGCGCCAGTGTGCCCAGATACACCAGACCGCCCGCTTTCTCCAGCTCGGCGTGGCTCTCCAGCGATTCGGCCACGGTGATGACATCAATCGGTTTGGCGTGTTCGGTCAGGCGGCCGATGTGCCGCCAGATCAAACGGTGTTCGTGGCGGTAGAAATCGCTCTCGCTCAACAGGTCGGCGATTTTGTCCCACGCACTGGTATCCAGCAGGATGCCGCCCAGCACTGACTGTTCCGCCTCAACCGAATGCGGCGGGAGTTTGAGTGCTTCAAGCTGGGAATCGGCGACGGGCGCGGAATAGTTTTGCATGGTGGGACCGCAAATTTCGGGAAGGGAATTTTACACTGTCGAACGGTTTAGCATCGTTCAAAATCCAGAAACAAAAAAGGGCTGTCGCCAGCCCTTTTTCTGTACTGCCTGGCGAAAAAATTAATGCTCACCCAGTACCGACACCGTGACGTTGACCACGACATCCGGGTGCAACGCGATGCTGATCGGATGATCGCCGATCTGTTTCAAATGCCCGGTCGCCATACGCACTTGGCCCTTATCCACATTGTGGCCTTGGGATACAAGTGCGGCTGCGATGTCGGCGTTGGTTACAGAACCGAACAGCTTGCCATCGACACCGGCTTTTTGCACGATTTGCACGGTCAAGCCTTCCAGCTTTTCACCGCGCGCTTGCGCATCGGCCATCTTGGCCGCTTCTGCCGCTTCCAGCTCGGCACGACGTGCCGCGAAATCCGCCACGCTGCTTTCTGTCGCGCGCTTGGCTTTGCCTTGCGGGATCAAAAAATTGCGTGCGAAACCGTTTTTGACTTTGACCACATCGCCCAACTGGCCGAGGTTGATCACTTTTTCCATCAGAATAACTTGCATGATCTACTCCTTAGTGCAAATCGGTGTAAGGCAGCAAAGCCAGGAAGCGTGCGCGCTTCACGGCAACGCTCAATTGGCGCTGGAAGCGCGTCTTGGTACCGGTAATGCGCGCCGGGATCAGCTTACCGTTCTCGGTAACCATCTCCTTCAGGATGTTCAGATCCTTGTAATCCACTTCCGTGATCTTTTCTACGGTGAAACGGCAGAACTTGCGGCGCTTGAACAATTGACGCGAAGAGCTGCTCTTCTTGTCATCTTTTTTCTTAAATACACGAGCCATTTTGTGCCCCTATCTCAATGTAACGTTATCAATGTGCAACACCAGTTGCGCGATTTTCAGGCTGCGTTGCGCAAGGAAACCTTCGGCTTTCACCTTCTGTCCGGGTTGCAAGCGGCTGATTTTCTGTGCCACTTCGCCCAGTGCCAGTGCCGGAACATCACACTGAACCTGGCGTTGCATCCCCGCTTCCTGCTGCATCGAGGTATGGCGCAATTTAAACGCCATTCTCGCCAATCCTGCCGGGGTGTAGCGCAAGCCTTCCGGCTCGATCACTTCCCCTTCAATCACACAACGGTTGCTGCTCAATCCTTGCTTACGCTGCCGGCGCTGCTGCTTCTGCTACTGGAGCAGGAGCCGGAGCTGCTGCCGGTGCATCTACCGCATCGCTGTTAAACGAACGCGACTTCTCTTCCTTCATCATGGCGGAAGGCACAACGACTGCGGCCTTGGTCTTGATAGTCAGATGGCGCAGCACGGCGTCATTGAATTTGAACGCGTGCTCGAGTTCGTCCAGCGTTGGCTGATCGACTTCAATGTTCATCAGCACGTAATGTGCTTTGTGGATTTTCTGGATCGGGTAAGCCAACTGGCGGCGACCCCAGTCTTCCAGACGGTGGATGTGACCGTTCTTGCTGGTCACCAGTGTGCGATAACGCTCGACCATTGCGGGAACTTGCTCGCTCTGATCGGGATGCACGATAAATACGATTTCGTAATGTCGCATCTCATCTCCTTGTGGTTGTAGCCCCCCATCATGCGAAAGACGGTGGAGCAAGGTTAAAACTACGGGTAATTCCGCTCGATCACCGACTGACGGTTTTCAAGGGAGGGCGGATTATAGCGATATTCGGCTTGCAGTCAACCGAACTGGTGCAGGTTCATGATATATAAAAGACATTGCCTCTTGACGTGATTGGATGGCATGATTCCCGCCCAATGCATCCAGCCACATCATCATGACGTTTCTCCCCGAATTCAGTTACGACAAGCTTATGCGCTTGCCCGTTGTGCTATTTTTTGTATTCCTGTCCTTTCGTGAAATTTCCTTGATCTGGTTGCCTGCCCGGATAAACTGGAAGCGTTATGGGACAACGCCATGTCAAATCGGGCAATTGGACTTTATGCGGTT
>JAGVNQ010000331.1 GCA_020053195.1 Sideroxydans sp. | reverse complement strand
TAGGTAGGTTGGGCAAAGCGTAGCGTGCCCAACGAGCGATGCTGCCATTTATGTTGGGCACGCTATGCTTTGCCCAACCTACGAAACCATAATCACTCCGCCGCTTTCTTCTCGATTTCCTGCGCTAGGAAATATGCCATCACCGTGCGGATTACCACGATGCCGCCCAGAACCAGCAGCGTTTCTTTGCTCGGAACCACAATTGTGCCGATGATGTCGCCCGCCAGAAAAAAATCCAGCCCCAGCGCCATTTTCTCGCCGATGGCGATGCGGATGTCGCGCAGTGTTTCGTCCAGCGGCAGCTTGTGCACGTAACGCCAGCCGCGCCGCACCAGCATCAGCAACCCGTGCAAACTGCCCCAAGTAACCACCGCCGCCCCCAGCATCTCGGTGAGCGGAACGATGTACGCGATAACCTCGACCAGAAATTCGTGCAGCATGGTTCACCTCTAAAATGTGAAACTTTCGCATTGATGAGCGCTTTTGTAGGTTGGGCTTTAGCCCGACTTGTCGGGTTGAAACCCGACCTACAATCCCAACTTCTTGCGCTGCGCCTGCAACTGCTCCAGCGTCGAACCGAACTCTTCCAGACGTTTCTTTTCCTGTTCCACCACCGCCGCCGGAGCACGTGCCACGAAGCTCTCGTTGCCCAGCTTGGCGTTGGCTTTGGTGATCTCGTTGCTCAAACGCGCGATCTCTTTGTCCAGACGCTCGCGTTCCGCTGCCACATCGATTTCCACTTTCAGCATCAGCTTGAAATTGCCGACGATGGACACCGGCGCATCGCCTTCCGGCAAGTCGGCGACCACTTGCACTTCGCTGAGTTTGCCCAGACTGCTGATGTAAGGCGCGAGTGTGTTCAAGGTGGCCGCATCACCCGCCGCGATCAGCGGCACACGCGCGGCAGGTGACAAGTTCATCTCGCTGCGCAAGCTGCGGGTGGCGGTGATGAGTTCTTGCAGCAAGGTTATCTGCGCGATGGCGGTGTTGTCGATTTTGCTCGCGTCGGCCTTGGGATAGGCTTGCAGCATGATGCTCGCGCCGGATTTGTTCGCCATCGGCGCAACCGATTGCCACAACTCTTCGGTGATAAACGGGATGATCGGATGCGCCAGACGCAGGATAGTTTCCAGCACGCGCACCAAGGTGCGGCGCGTTGCGCGTTGCGCAGCATCGTTGCCGTTTGCCATCTGCACCTTGGCCAACTCCACATACCAGTCGCAATACGTGTTCCACACCAACTCATACACCGCGCGCGCCGCCATGTCGAAACGGTAGTCGGCGAAATGCGTCGCCATCTCGGCTTCGGTCTGTTGCAGCAAACTCATCATCCATTTGTCGGCAGCCGAAAATTCCAGCGGCAATGTTTCGTCGAGCCCAACATCTTTCCCTTCGCAATTCATCAGCACGAAGCGCGTGGCGTTCCACAGTTTGTTGCAGAAGTTGCGATAGCCTTCGCAGCGCTGCATGTCGAATTTGATGTCGCGTCCGGGCGAAGCGAGCGAGGCGAACGTGAAGCGCAGCGCGTCGGTGCCGAAGGCGGTGATGCCTTCGGGGAATTCTTTGCGCGTGCGCTTTTCGATCTTCTCCGCATCCTTCGGATTCATCAATCCGGTGGTGCGTTTCTTCACCAGCGCGTCGAGGTCAATGCCGTCGATCAAATCAATCGGGTCGAGCACGTTGCCTTTGGACTTGGACATCTTCTGCCCTTCCGCGTCGCGGATCAGGCCGTGTACATACACATCCTTGAACGGGATATTGCCGGTGATGTGTTTGGTCATCATCACCATGCGCGCCACCCAGAAAAAGATGATGTCGAAGCCGGTGACCAGCACCGACGACGGCAGATATTTCTGCACGAAATCATTCTGCGCGGAGAACGGTTTGCCCTCTTCCCAATCGAGCGTGGAGAACGGCCACAGCGCGGACGAAAACCACGTGTCGAGCACGTCGTTGTCGCGGTCAAGCTGTCCGGCGTAGCCCGCCTTGTCCGCCAGATGGCGCGCTTCGGCTTCATCACGCGCGACGAACACTTCGCCGTTCACGCCGTACCACGCGGGAATCTGATGCCCCCACCACAGTTGGCGCGAGATGCACCAGTCCTGGATGTTGTTCAGCCACTGGTTGTAAGTGTTCACCCAATTCTCCGGGTGGAACTTGATCTCGCCCGAGGCCACACATTCCAGCGCCTGTTCGGTGATGCTCTTGCCCTCGGGACCAGCCTTGCTCATGGCGACGAACCACTGGTCGGTCAGCATCGGCTCGATCACCACGCCGGTGCGGTCGCCGCGCGGCACTTTGAGTTTGTGCTTGTCGGCTTTGTCGAACACGCCTAACGCTTCGAGGTCGGCTACGATTTGTTTGCGCGCATCGAATCTATCCATGCCGCGATATTTCTCCGGTGCGTGTTCGTTGATCTTCGCGTCCAGCGTGAGGATGGAAATCATCTCCAGCTTGTGACGCTGCCCCACCGCATAGTCGTTGAAGTCATGCGCGGGCGTGACCTTGACCACGCCGGTACCGAATTCCTTATCCACATAGTCGTCGGCGATGATGGGAATAGTGCGACCGCACAGCGGCAGTTGCACCTGTTGGCCGATCAGATGTTTATAACGTTCGTCTTCGGGATGCACCATCACCGCCACGTCGCCCAGCATGGTCTCGGGGCGAGTCGTCGCCACAGTGAGATGGCCGCTGCCATCCGCCAGCGGATAGCGGATGTGATACATGAAGCCGTCTTCTTCCTCCTGCACCACTTCCAGATCGCTGACGGCGGTGTGCAGCTTCGGGTCCCAATTCACCAGACGTTTGCCGCGATAGATCAGACCTTCGTTGAACAGGCGCACGAAGGTCTCGGTGACGGTCTTGTTCAGTTTCGGATCCATGGTGAAACGCTCGCGCGACCAATCGGGCGACGTGCCGAGGCGGCGCATTTGCTGCGTGATGGTGTTGCCGGAATATTCCTTCCACTCCCACACTTTTTCGATGAACTTCTCGCGCCCGAGGTCGTGGCGCGAAATGCCCTGCCCGTCGAGCTGGCGCTCCACCACGATCTGCGTGGCGATGCCCGCGTGGTCGGTGCCCGGTTGCCACAGCGTGTTGTCCCCGCGCATGCGGTGGTAGCGCGTCAGCGCATCCATCAGCGTCTGGTTAAAACCGTGCCCCATGTGCAGCGTGCCAGTGACGTTGGGCGGTGGCAGCTGGATGCAGAATGATTCGGTTTTTTGCGGGTCGAGTCCGGCCTTGAAATAGCCGGCGTTTTCCCATGCGGGATACCAGCGGGATTCGATGTTGCTTGGGTCAAAACTTTTGGCGAGTTCCATTGCGGTCTGTGCGAAAAATGCGTGGATTTATGAAGGGCGCGATTATACAGGCGAAAACAAAACCCCTCCCAGCCTCCCCTTGTCAGGGGAGGAGTTGGAGCAGTATCAGGTCACTCGTTTTGCTCCTCCCCTGACAGCGGAAGGGTCGTTGCGAAGCAACGGGGAACCCACCGGCGTACTCCTTGCGGGTGCAAGGGGAGGTCGGGAGGGGTTGGGGTAATTTTCATGCGCACCCCTCTGAAGATGCCCGGCAATAGGCGATCTACATCATGTGCGTCATGGAGAGTGGCGTATTTACTGGTCTGCGGGCAAGGTGGGGGTGGCTAGCGCGTCGCGGATCAGTTGCGGCAGTTCGCTTTTGAGTTCGGCGATGGTCTGGTCGATGGCGAGTTGCTGCGCTTCAGCCAGTTTGAGGGCTAGCTTTTGCGCGAAGGTCTTTTCCAGATGGTTTTCCAGATAAAACATCAGTTGCGGCGTGAGGTCGGCGGGCGCGGGCGGCTCGGCGCTCATCATTTCGATCAGGTCGGTTTGCGCGGAATAATCCTCGTCAACTTCCTCGTCAATTTCCTCGGTGAGCGCGGAAAAACTGCCGCTGGCTTCACCCACCACTTCGGTCAACATGGGGAAGCCGCCCGTGGCTTCGCCCACCACTTCGGTGAGTACGGGTAGTTCGTCGTCAATTTTCTTTTTGCGGCTCATGGGCGTAATTCGGCGAGGTTGGTGTGGCCGGGATCAAAGCCCCGGTCGCGGTAAAACTTGAAACGCGCGCGACCCAACTTGGCATCTTCGTCATCGGTTCCGACGATTTCGATCACGCGCTCGAAACGGCTGAAAAAATTCGTGCATTCGTCGTGCAAGCTGATGAGCAACTGCGAGTGCGGGAAGTTTTCGTCGCAGCCTATCACCACCGGCATGGTGGCCGCGTCAGGTTCGTTGCTGCGGCAATGCGGCATAAACGCGGTGGGCGGGAAGTGCCACAGCAACTGATCCAGCTTGTGCGCCGTCGCTTCATCCGCCACATGCAACAACACGCGCACGCCGCTCTGCATGGCTTTGTGGCAAAGCTGGCAAGCGGTGCGCAGCTTGTCGTCGCTGCCGGTATAGAAATCGACTTTGGTCATGAATATAAAACCATTTAGCCACAGAGACCACAGAGTACACAGAGAAAACCATCTGCGTCTCTCTCTGTGATCTCTGTGTACTCTGTGGCAAAAATCATTTGCCGTTTGTGCGGTTGATTAAATATTGCATCAGCATCGGCACGGGTCGTCCGGTCGCGCCTTTGTGTTTGCCGGATTTGTTGGCCGTGCCCGCGATGTCCAGATGCGCCCAGCGATAGTCTTTGGTGAAGCGCGCGAGGAAACAGGCGGCGGTGATGGTGCCGCCCGCGCGTCCGCCGATGTTTTGCATGTCGGCGAAGTTGCTGTCCAGCAGGTGCTGGTAGTCGTCCCACAGCGGCAGTTGCCAGGCGCGGTCGTGCGCTTGTTCGCCGGCGGCCAGCAGTTCCTGCGCGAGTTTGTCTTCGTTGCTGAACAGGCCGTGGGCGACATGTCCCAAAGCGATCACACACGCGCCGGTGAGGGTGGCGATGTCGATCACGGTGTCCGGTTTGAATTTGGCGGAGTAGGTCAGCGCGTCGCACAAAATCAAACGGCCTTCGGCATCGGTGTTGAGAATTTCGATGGTCTGGCCGGACATGGAGGTGACGATGTCGCCGGGCTTGGTAGCTTTGCCCGAGGGCAGGTTTTCGCAAGTGGGAATCACGCCGACCACGTTGAGTTTGAGTCCCAATTCGGCGATGGTTTGCATCACGCCGAGCACGCTGGCCGCGCCGCACATGTCGTATTTCATCTCGTCCATATCGGCACCCGGCTT
>JAGVNQ010000170.1 GCA_020053195.1 Sideroxydans sp. | reverse complement strand
GGACAAAAACATCAGCTTCTTCTTCCGCTACACCGACACCGCAAACCCGGAATCCGTCAAAAAACCGCTGACAGATTTGGGATATGCGCGCCTGAAAGCCAAAGATTTCAAATCATCGCCCAATGTATTCTTCGGCGACAGACCGCTGGATAACCCAGGCTACACCAAGTTCACCCTCGCGAAAGAAGTCAAAGTCGGCAGCACCAACGTGCTTGACATCTATCGAGTCGAGCAGCGGTTGAAGTATTTGGGCTTTCCGGCGATGAGGACGGGCAACCCGTCTTTAACTAACAACATCATCCAGAACTTCAAGGTCAATGGTATTTTTGGGGAAGAAGAAAAAGCCGCCCTCAAGCTATTTGAAAAAGTGGTGCGTTATTCGACGGGTACGGGTTCAGTCACAATTACCGCAACAACCACCCAGAAAGACAGCAAGTCAGCCAAGAAAGACAGCGAGTTCGCAATTGCCTCTGCGACAGTGTCCGCTAGTTACACGGCAACGGCCACGTCAAAAAATACCGGGCAAGCGAGTGAAGTTTCCACCACTGCAATCACATATTCCGTGAAAGCGACTGCAACGCCATTGGCCGATCCGGCTGCACAGGCCGCAGAGGAGTTGCGCGTGTTGGCTATCGCGGTGCAGCGTGCGATAGAAACTGCCGGCTCAAAAGCTGAGAAAATGGCAATAGATAATGCGTATGCTTCCACCCGTTTTACATCTAATAGTGACGGCGCAGACGGCAAGCTCGAAGCACCAACAAACGATCCAAAGGGCGATGGAAAGAAGACCACGGATTGGCTCAGCGCCTACAACGCACCGCACTGGATGAACATCGGCCCGCAGATGCAATTTAAATACGGGGTTGCACAAAGTGTCTATACCATTCCTGGCTGGAACAACAAGCAGGGAGCCTATACAAATACCCAAGTAGAGAGCTACGGTGTCAGTTGGATGCGCGATCTGTTGGTGGCGGCAAGCCAATATGCCCCCGAAGCATTACTGGGAAATCCGTCTGTAACCACCTTTGAATCCTATAGCTGGACCAATTACCATCCCCGTAACACATTCATGTTCAACGGTGCGGTGGATGCCAATTATGGGTTCACGCCCAGATGGAATCCCCAATATTTGCCGAATGGTAAGCTTGTAGAAGGTCAACACTGGAGTCACGACCTCGGCATGGCGTTTGATTTGGGTGTGTCGGGGTACATTGGTGATAATGCACAAAAGGACACAAATGAAACGCCGACTATAAGCAGTGCGACCAGCACCGTTTGTGATTTCATGAAAAACTTGGAGAACACCCTGTTTGACCCGCTCGATCCCACCAAGGGCACGCTGTACAGCCACATCCCGGATCGGAATGCTTACGATAACAATCTATGGAGCTACGACAACGCGATGTATTTGTCCGGGCTGTTGCCTCATGAACAAGACCCTAAATTATTAAACGATCAAGTATCCGCCCTCCGCGATGCCCTGTCTTTGTATGCGGTAGTCCGCGACAGCACTTGGGGCGCAGTCAACATCGCCAGCGACAAAAACGCATCCGATGAAACCAAAATACGCGCTGCGCTGTTCGGCGATGGCAGCAAAGAGGGCGCGCTGATCTCAGAAATTCTGATTGGAATAACAACGGCAAACGATTATCCCAACATCCATGAAGTGCTGCGGAGATTGGGAATCTCTAACGGCAATGATGATCGAAATCACTTTCACATTTACCTGAATCCGCCCGAATTCCAGGAAATAATCACGCCCCCCCATAATCTGCTGTCTGATACATCGTCCGATTCATTGGCGGGGTCATCAACGCTTGATGTCATCCAGCAAACAGATACACAAAACCTGCTGGACTACACCCAAACCCTCACCGATACAGGAGAAGAACTCATGTTCACCATGGATGTTCCTTATGTGCCCGCGCAGCAAACGCCCATCGTGCTGGCTCAAGCCGCCACACCTGGTGCCACCCCACAACCCGATTACATCCTGAAACAATGTCAGGAAACCGAAACCACTGGCTTTCCGAATTCGGCAATGCGTAGCGTTGACCCTGCGGGGGCGCTCGCGGTTTATATAGGTAATCGGGATAACCGCAGTATTTACAGCGATCAAGCAGCGATGGCCGCCATCAAAATCACCCTGCTGGAAGACACCAAACACGGGGAGCTTACTGCTGGGACAACTAATTATGGGCGGACGGCTTATGGCTATGACCCCGAACCAGATTACGTAGGCAAAGACCGAGCCGTCTTCATGGCCGAGTTCGAGGGCAAGCGCTACAAGATCGTGTTAGAGCTTCGTGTGTTTACGGTGGTGGACGAAAATAACCCGACCTGCCCCGAACCCAAACTCATCAAAGTCAAAAAACCCTCATCGGGTGATTCCGGTTTTGGTGCAGGCTACAATCTGGCTTCCGTTTCCGTGATGTTTGCCGACCTCCCCGGCGCAGCCGTAGGCCAAGCCACGGGTGCTTCCATCACCCTCGACACCAATGCCGCCAACTACAACTGGTTCATCGACAGCACGCCGTGGGATAACAGCGAATACCTCCCCACCTCCAACCCCAACGAATGGGTAGCCAAAGCGGGCAGCGCAGCCTACGGCAAAATGGACATGCTCTCCGTCCTCCTGCACGAATACGGCCACGCCCTCGGCATCAACCACAGCGCCGACCCGAACGACTACATGGGCGCAACGCTGACGGCGGGGGTGAGAAGGTTGCCGAGTGCGGAAGAGATGGTGTTGATGCAGGGGTTGGTGGCGCAGGCGAAGGCTTCGCTCAACAACGCCACCCTCTCCCCATCCCCTCTCCCGCCAGCGGGAGAGGGGCAGAATGCTCCCGCATTCCCCACCCTCCCGCTTGGCACCAGCTTCATCGGCTTCCTCGGCCTGCTGCGCAGCAGCCGATATGGCGGCGTGAGCATCGTCCCGGACAACAGCACACTGGTCACGCAATACGACTGGGCAGCCAACCCGTCCTTCGCCAACCTCGACTATGCGGGCGGTTGGTCAACTCTGGGCAGCGTGGACTTTGTGCCCGCTTCGACAAGTACAGCCCCTTCGACAGGCTCAGGGCGAACGGTGGGTGGTTCGGCAACGCTGAACGAAATCTCCACCAGTCAAACCCGCCTCAGCCAAGTGTTCATGCTCAACCCGAGCGACCGCTACCTCAGCTTCACTTTGAGCGGCACGGCGCTGGATGACCTGACCGGCTTGCCCGATGATGCTTTTGAAGTCGCCCTGCTCGATGCCAACACCGGCCTCTCCCTGCTCGGCAGCAACGGCCTAACCCGCAGCGATGCCTTCCTCAACCTGCAAGCTGACGGCACGCAAAACGCCGCCGATTGCGTCACCTGCACCAACAATGCCGATGGCAGCCGCACCTACCGCGTTGACCTGACCGGCATCCCCGCAGGCACAGCCGCCAACCTCAGCTTCGACCTCATCGGTTTCGGACAAAACAACAGCCAGGTCACCGTGCAGGATGTGCGAGTCAGCGGCCTGCCGCAATTGCACGACGACACCGCCTCCCTCGCCGAAGACAACCCGCTTTCCGCTGGAGGGGGAGAGGATTTCGCTTGCGGGTATGCTGTAGATGCCCTATCGGCGGGCATCTACACGAGGTGTGCGGTGTAGATTGCCTATTGACGGGCGTTCCCGCGATGTTGTTTTTTGAGATTTCGTTTTAAGCAAAATACGTTTGAATATTTTCTTTCAACTACGAGAACAATGAGGTGAACCATGAGCATCACTGACTGGCCTGCCGGCGAACGTCCGCGCGAGAAGTTGCTGGAGCGCGGGGCGGCGGCGTTGTCGGATGCGGAGTTGTTGGCGATCTTTTTGCGCACGGGGGTGGTGGGCAAGAGTGCGGTGGATTTGGCGCGGGAGTTGTTGGCGCGCTTCGGTAATCTGACGCAGTTGTTTGCGGCGGGGGAGAAGGAGTTTTGCGCTATTCATGGTATGGGGCGGGCGAAGTTTGTGCAGTTGCAGGCGGTGCTGGAGATGTCGCGGCGGGCGTTGCAGGAGGAGATGCGTTCGGGCGATGCGCTGGCTTCGCCGCGTGCGGTGCGCGATTTTTTGCAGTTGTTGTTGCGCTCGCGGCAGCAGGAGGTGTTCGTGGCGATCTTTCTGGATGCGCAGCATCGGGTGATCGCCAGCGAGGAGTTGTTTCAGGGTACGTTGACGCAGACCAGCGTGTATCCTCGCGAGGTGGTGAAGCGCGCTTTGCATCACAATGCGGCGGCGGTGATTTTTGCGCACAATCATCCGAGCGGTGTGGAAGAGCCAAGTAATTCAGACCGGTTGCTCACCGATGCGTTGAAGCAGGCGTTGCAGCTGGTGGATGTGCGGGTGCTGGATCATTTTGTTGTGGCGGGCGCGGGATGTTTGTCGTTTGCGGAAAAGGGGATGTTGTGAATGTGAAGGGGAGCGCCATGTCTATAGTGCCGAAACGGGGGGTGGTGATCGACGCGACGGTGGTGAGTGTCATCATCCGCGATTTTATTCAACTGACCGAGCGCCTTTCATCAACCAGTTTGACCAGTTTGATGAGCGACTATTACGAGAAAGTCGCTATTCAGGTGGCGCAGCAGCAGGGGGTGCTGACTTCGATCAGTAATTACAGCATGGTGGTGACGTTCTCCGAGGTCGGCGGGGCGGATGCGCATGTGCGGCGCGCGTTGCGCTGCGCGCTGGCGATTGCCATGATCGCTTACCAGACGCGCTTCTGGATTCGCCAGGCTTTTCCCAAGCAGGGGCTGGATAAGTTCGGGGTCGGCATTGGTATTCATGGCGGGGAGTTGGTGTTCGCCGAATTCGGCGTGGCCCCGCACGTGCAGCAGGTGGCCAGCGGCCACGCGGTTTCGGTCGCGTCTTTGCTGGCGGCCAAATCCAAGGAGTTGGATTGGAACATCGTGTGCAGCGAGCAATCGCTCAATGCGGCCGGGGCGGGGGTGAAAACGCGCCACCATTCGGTGATCGGTGCGGATTGGCTGAAATATCCGGTGAGCGTGGCAGAAGTGGTGGTGGTGAACGAGGTTGAGAGTGAAGTTGTCGAGGTGAATTTGAACGCGCTGGACACGACTTTGGTGATGGATCGCGGCGAGAGTTACGAGCGCTACAAGAAGGTTGATTCGGCGCAGTATGGCGCGCTAGTGGACGCGAATTTGGTGAGTCTGCCGGTGGTGCCGGGCTATCGTTGTCTGCGCGCGTTGGGTCAGGGCGGCATGTCGCGCGTGTATCTGGTGGAACGTTTGCGCGATGGCGCGCAGTTGGCGCTGAAGTTCGCCGATGGCAGCGTGTCGCAAGACAGCGAGGTGCTGTATCGCTTCGTCGAGGAATACGGCATGTTGGAGCAGTTGCACAATCCCCATGTGATACGGATTTACGATCAGGGTGTGACCGACGATGCCTTGTTCATCGTGATGGAGTATTTGCCCGGCGGCACACTTAAACAGATGATAGGCCGCGATGGCATGGAGCTGAAACAGGCGCTGGAAGTATTGCGCGAGATGGCGCAGGCGCTGGTGGCGGCGCACAAACTGGGCATCATCCATAGAGACATCAAGCCGGAGAACATCATGCTGCGTGGCGACGGCGCGGCGGTGCTGTGCGATTTTGGGGTCGCCCTGCAAACACGCACGGCAGTTCAACAGGGAATCAAGGAGTTTGTTTTCGGCACGCCCTATTATATGAGTCCCGAACAAGCGCTCGGCGAGAACGAGGATGCGCGCACCGACATCTATAGTATGGGGGCGGTGTTCTTTTATATGCTCACCGGCGAGAAACCCTATCTAGGGGATACGCTGGAAGAGATCGTGCAGCAACATTTGCTTTCACCCGTCCCCGCGCTGCCGCCGCGCTACGCCGACCTGCAACCCTTGCTGGAGCGAATGATGGCCAAGGACAGGGAGCAACGTTATTCGGCCTCCGAGTTGCTGCAATATCTGGACGATTTTCGTGCCGGCGCTTAATTGCCGTCCCTCAAGGCACGGCTCCGAAAAGCCCGTTTGGTCTATTTCTTGCTGAATATCTCAATATTCCCTTTGACAAGGTTTGCGCTTATATGGATAATCGCGCGCTCTTTTTGGAGGGGTGGCCGAGTGGTTAAAGGCAGCAGACTGTAAATCTGCCCTCTTAGAGTACGAAGGTTCGAATCCTTCCCCCTCCACCAGTTTTTTGCAGTTTGCTTTTGTTGTTTTAGTGGGCTGGTAGCAGGTATTTTTGCGGGAGTAGCTCAATGGTAGAGCTGAAGCCTTCCAAGCTTATGACGAGGGTTCGATTCCCTTCTCCCGCTCCAATGTGTACGCCCATGTGGCTCAGTGGTAGAGCACTCCCTTGGTAAGGGAGAGGTCGTGAGTCCGATTCTCACCATGGGCACCAAGTATTTTTATTGTTAGTTCTTTATCGTTAATCGGGTTGATGGGGGAATATCATGGCAAAGAGTAAATTTGAACGTACAAAGCCGCACGTAAACGTCGGCACGATTGGTCACGTTGACCACGGCAAAACCACCCTGACAGCGGCCATCACCATGGTGTTGTCGAAGAAATTCGGCGGCGAAGCTAAGGCATACGACCAGATCGACGCGGCACCGGAAGAAAAGGCGCGCGGCATCACCATCAACACCGCCCACGTCGAATACGAGACCGCCAGC
>JAGVNQ010000062.1 GCA_020053195.1 Sideroxydans sp. | reverse complement strand
TGAACATGCGCCGATACGCGGCGAACTGGTGCGCCTCGACAGCGTCTGGCAATCCGTGATTGAACGCCATGACTATCCGCCCGTACTGCAAAAATTGATGGGCGAACTGTGCGCCGCCGCCGTGCTGCTCGCCGCGACGCTCAAGCTGCATGGCTCCATGGTGTTGCAGATACACGGCAAGGGCGCGGTGAAGTTGCTGGTGGTGGAATGCAGCGGCGATCTGGAGCTGCGCGCCACTGCAAAATGGGAAGGCGATCTGGCGCAGGGCACGCTGCAAGAGCTGGTCGGCGACGGACGCTTCGTCATCACCCTCGATCCCAAAGACGGCAACCAAGCGTATCAAGGCATCGTCGCGCTGGAAGGCGATAGCATCGCCGAGATTTTGCAAAACTACATGACGCGCTCCGAGCAACTGGACACGCGTTTGTGGCTGGCGGCGGACGGCAAAAGCGCCGCCGGCATGCTGCTGCAAAAATTGCCGGAACAACATGAACCGGATGCCGATGCGTGGGCGCGCGCGGTGCAAATCGCCGACACGCTCAAGCCGGAAGAGCTGCTGAACTTGCCCTCTATCGAGTTAGTGCATCTGCTGTATCACGAAGAAGACATCCGCCTGTTCGACGCGCAAGCCGTGGTGTTCCGCTGCACCTGCTCGCGCGAAAATGTGTCGCGCATGTTGCGCATGCTGGGACGCGAAGAAGTTGATGCCATCCTCGCCGAGCGCGGCGACATCGAAGTGCATTGCGAATTCTGCAACCAGCGCTATGTGTTCGACCGCGTGGATGCCGATGCGGTGTTCATTGACGTGATGGCGATAGCGGCCAGCGATACGCGCCATTGATTTGATTTTTGTAGGAGCGAGCTTGCTCGCGAAGAAGCGCAATCGCGAGCAAGCTCGCTCCTACAGCAGTAATCATCGGGAAGCCAATAAATACGGGCATCTACATCAAGTGCATCACGTAGATCGCCTATTGGCGGGCATCTACACGAGGTTGGGTTTTAAATTCAGGCCGGACAGTCATGACGCTCGGTTAAGGACAATTGACGAAAACTCCCTCCCCTTCAAGGGGAGGGTTGGGGTGGGGATGGGGTCATAAATAGCGCAAAAACCCATCCCCATCCTAGCCTTCCCCTTGAAGGGGAAGGAACGGTTTCCTTGCTATTTCGTGCGTTTGAGGTTTATCCGAGTGGCATGAGGGGCGGACAGGTTTTGATGTCCCCGCCGTGCCGTTATAGAAAAATATAATTAAAGAGGACGATGCCGATCAGTCCGATCACGATAAGCCAGACCACCCATTCGTTGGAATGGGATTTGCCAAGTTGTTCTTGCAACGCGTCGCTCTCGGCAAAGATGCGCCTGGCCTCGGTATCGGCTTTCTCCAGCTTATCGGCGCTTTCCAGCAAACTTTGTTTTACGGCGGGATCGGGTTCATTTTCCGCCTTGGCCCGCAGCGTGTTTGCGAGCTTGATTACGCCATCGGGCAATGATTTCCGGGTCATTTTGTTTTCCTGTCAGCGGTTGTTTTGATAATCGTGCGACCTTGCCAGCAAGCCATTTTTTACATCATGTAGGTCGGGCTTCAGCCCGACATGTCGGGTTACCCCGCAGGGGTTCTTGCACCCTCTGGGTGAAACCCGACCTACAATAATTTCACCATATCCAGCGCCACCGCTTCCGCTGCTTCGATGCCATCCACCGCCGCCGACAAAATCCCGCCCGCGTAACCCGCGCCTTCGCCCGCCGGATACAGGCCTTTGATGTTGATGCTCTGGAAATTCTCGCCGCGTTTGACGCGCACGGGGGAGGAGGTGCGCGTCTCCACGCCGGTCAACACGGCATCGTCCATGGCGAAGCCTTTGATCTGTTTTTCAAACGCGGGCAGGGCTTCGCGGATGGCGGCGATGGCGTAGTCGGGCAGGGCGCTGGACAGGTCGGTGGGGGTGATGCCGGGGGTGTAAGAGGGCGCGACTTCGCCGATTTTTTCAGAAGGTTTTCCGGCGAGAAAATCACCGACGCGCTGCGCGGGCGCGCTGTAATTTTTGCCGCCCAACTCAAACGCGCGCGCTTCCCATTTGCGCTGGAACTCCACGCCCGCCAGCACGTCGCCGGGGAAGTCGGCTGGCGTGATGCCGACCACGATGCCGCTGTTGGCGTTGCGTTCGTTGCGCGAATATTGGCTCATGCCGTTGGTCACCACGTGGCCTGCTTCCGAGGTTGCCGCCACCACGGTGCCGCCGGGGCACATGCAGAAGCTATACACCGAACGCCCGTTGCTGGCGTGATGCACCAGCTTGTAATCCGCCGAACCGAGTAGCGGGTTGCCCGCGTTCGCGCCGAAGCGCGCGCGGTCAATCACCGATTGCGGATGTTCGATGCGGAAGCCGATGGAGAACGGCTTGGCTTCCAGATACACGCCGCGTTTATGCAGCATCTCGAAAGTGTCGCGCGCGCTGTGGCCGACGGCGAGCACCACATGTTTGGTGGCGATGCGTTCACCGTTGGCCAGCACTACGCCGCACACTTGCCCGTCTTCAATTTCGATGTCCGCCACTCGGCTCTGGAAGCGGATCTCCGCGCCCAGCGCTTCCATGCTGTGGCGCATTTTTTCCACCATGCCCACCAGACGGAAGGTGCCGATGTGCGGCTTGCTCACGTACATGATCTCTTCCGGCGCGCCCGCTTTGACGAACTCGGTCAGCACTTTGCGCCCGTAAAATTTCGGGTCTTTGATCTGGCTGTGCAGCTTGCCGTCGGAGAACGTGCCCGCGCCGCCTTCGCCGAACTGCACGTTGGATTCGGGATCGAGTTTCCCCTGTCGCCACAAACCCCAAGTGTCTTTGGTGCGCTCGCGTACTTCCTTGCCGCGCTCCAGAATGATGGGGCGGAAGCCCATCTGCGCCAAGAGCAAACCGGCGAAGATGCCGCACGGGCCGCTGCCGATCACCACCGGACGTTCGCTCAAGCCTTGCGGCGCTTGCGCCACCGTGCGGTAGCTCATATCCGGCGCTGCGGCGACATGCGGTATGTTTTTCTTGAGCAGTGCAGCGGCGTTTTTGACTTCCACATCCACGGTATAAACCAGCACAATGGCGTTGCGTTTGCGCGCATCGTAGCCCCGTCGGAACAGGGTGAAAGCCAGTAAATCGGTGGAGGGAATGCCCAGCCGCTTGAGGATGGCGGCCTTGAGGTCATCGGCGGGATGATTGAGCGGGAGTCGGATTTCGGTGAGTCGTAGCATGGCCGGCATTTTACCGCGATGGCATCACCTGTTTGAGGATTTATGCTGCATTATGGTGAGCGCATAACTTTGGTGGTATGGTTGAAGCAAAGGGATAACTCAAAATGAAAACAATCGATTCAAGTCGAAAAAGATACATCTTGTTGTTGTTCATCTGGAGCGTGTTGTTGGGCGGTTCATTGCTTAGGGCGATGCAGCAGGAGACGCACAACACGCTTGATTTAGCCGAGGTGGCCGCGCGAGCCAATATTAGCAAGGATATTAGCTTTCGCCGCTGGGCAACATCGCACGGCGGCGTTTATGTGCCGCCCACCGAACACACTCCCCCCAATCTTTACCTCAAAGTGCCCGAGCGTGATGTGGTCACCACTACAGGTAAAAAGCTGACTCTGATGAACCCCGCGTACATGTTGCGAGAGTTGCAGACGGATTTTCCCGGCGATTACGGCAATAAAAGTCACATCACCAGCTTGAAACTGATTAACCCGCTGAACGCCCCGGATGCCTGGGAAATCGCCGCATTACGTGCGTTCGATGCGGGAGAAAAAGAGCGTAAAGAAGTGCAGCAGATTGACGGGCAGCCGACCCTGAGAATGATGCGCCCCTTGATTGCCGAGGCTGGCTGTCTTAAATGCCACGCCTTTCAGGGTTATAAGGTGGGAGAAAATCGCGGCGGGATCAGCACGACAATTGCGCTGACTCCCTATCTGGCACATGAGCGCGAAGTCAAGAACAACCTTGCGCTGACACATGGAGCGATCTGGTTGATAGGGTTGATCGGCTTGGGCTTTTCGTACCGGCGCGACTGTCGCATTGCCGCCGATCTTCCCAAGTTTGCCGCCATCGTGGAATATTCCAATGAAACAGAAGCCTCTCTGCGCAAGAGTGAAGCGCTGTTGCAGGCCACCATGAAAATCCTGCCGGTGGGGATTTGGATTATGGATGCGGAGGGGAAAGTCATCTTCGGCAATGCGGCAGGACAGCAAATTTGGGCGGGAGCTCATTATGTGGGTATCGAGCAGTTCGGCGAATACAAGGGCTGGTGGCTGGATAGCGGCAAGCTGATAGAAGCGCATGAATGGGGGGCGGCGCGGGCGATTGAGAAGGGAGAGACTTCCATTGAAGAGGAGGTTGAAATCGAATGTTTCGACGGCACACACAAGATTATTCTTAATTCCGCGCTGCCACTTCGCGACAGCGCCGGAAATATCAGCGGCGCAATCATCGTCAATCAGGACATTAGCGCGCGCAAAAAAACCGAAAAGGCCTTGCACGAAAATGAGCGTTTCCTCGATGTTATCGTGGAGCATGTTCCCAATATGCTGTTCGTCAAAGATGCCGCAGAACTCAAATTTGTCCGCTTCAACAAAGCGGGCGAACAACTGCTCGGTTATTCGCGCGATGATTTGATCGGGAAAAACGACCGAGATTTTTTCCCGAAAGAACAGGCGGATTTTTTCATCGCCAAGGACCGGGAGATTATCGCCAGCGGCGAAATGCTGGATATTCCAGAGGAGCCGATCAATACGAAATTATTGGGCCAGCGTTACTTGCATACCCGGAAACTCCCCATTTACGCCGAGGACGGCAGCCCGCTTTATCTGATGGGCATTTCGGAAGACATCACCGAGCGCAAGCTGGAGGAAGAGAATTTGCGGCGCAGCGAGCAAGGTCTGTCCGAGGCGCAGCGCATCGCGCATTTGGGCAACTGGAGTCTGGATCTGCTGACCAATGCGTTGTCCTGGTCGGACGAAATTTATCGCATCTTTGAAATCGACCCGGAACAATTCGGCGCTTCTTACGATGCGTTCCTGAACGCGATTCATCCAGATGACCGCGAGATGGTGAACAAGGCCTACACCGATTCGGTTGCCAACAAAACACCTTATGAAATTGAGCATCGCTTGCTGATGCCGGACGGACGCATCAAATACGTCAACGAAAAATGCGAGACGCACTACGATGCCGAGGGCAAACCGCTGCGTTCGATTGGCACGGTGCATGACATCACCGCACGCAAACGGGCGGAGGATGAGTTGTTGGAGCGGGAAAAGCATTCGCAGTCCTTGTTGAGTTTGTCACGCAAATTGGAGAGTTCGCAGACCTATGCGGAAGTGTTGAATGCGGCGCGCGATGAAGTCAGGAGTGTTATCGGCTACCAGAATCTGTGGGCTTACCTGTTGTCGGAGGACAAGCAATCCGCCAGAGCGCTCATGGCGGACGGCCCCATGTCGGATGCGGTCATGTCGGATGAGCGTGTAGCCACGCTCCCCGTCAAAGGCGACCGGATGATGGAAGAAATTGCAGCGGCCAAAGAAATTATCGTGGTCGAAGATGCGCAAACGGATGAGCGGGTGAACAGGGAAGTTGTGGCGAAATTGGGCAATCGAAGCATTATCAATGTGCCTATCATTTTCTATGACCGGCATTTGGGCAGTGTCGGCATGGGCACTTTCGGTGCCGAGGGAGTGCGCATCCCTTCTGCTTCCGAGAAAAAATATCTGATGGCGTTGGCCAGCCATATTGCCGCCGCGCTTGACCGTATCCATTTGCTGATCGAACGGGCGAAAGCAGAGGTCGAGATCAACGAACTCAATCGCGATCTGGAACAGCGCGTGGGCGAGCGCACGGCGCAACTGGAAGCGGCCAACAAGGAGCTGGAGGCGTTTTCCTATTCGGTGTCGCACGATTTACGCACACCGTTGCGCGCTATCGACGGTTTCTCCCACATTTTGCTGGAGGACTTCAGCGACAAGCTGGATGCGGAAGGGCAGCGCCTGCTCAATGTGGTGCGCGACAATACGCAGCGCATGGGGCAACTGATAGACGACATCCTGAAATTTTCGCGCACCGGACGGGTGGAGATGAATGCGGTCGAGATCAACATGGAGCAGCAGGCGCGCGAGGTGTTTGCCGAGCTGTTGCCCGGCGACGACCACGGCAAGCTGCAATTTGAAATCGAAGCTATCCCGCCGTTTACGGGGGACAACGCCATGATGCGCCAGGTGTTTGTCAACCTGCTGTCCAACGCCGTCAAGTTCAGCCGCGCCAAAGAACATCCCGCCATCAAGGTGGGCGCTTATATTGAGGGCAACGAAGCCGTCTATTATGTGAAAGATAACGGCGCGGGCTTCGATATGCAGTACGCGGGCAAGCTGTTCGGCGTGTTCCAGCGTCTGCACAGCATGGAAGAATTCGAGGGTACAGGCATCGGTCTGGCCATCGTCAAACGCATCATTACCCGCCACGGCGGACGGGTGTGGGCGGAAGGCAAAGTGGGCGAAGGCGCGACGTTTTATTTTGCTTTGCCGGTCAGGGCTTGAGGCGGAAATGTAAAATGCGAGTGGGATCGCAAATACAAAAATATTTTATAAAGCAGTACGAGGAGAGAAGTTGGAATGAACAGGTTGCAGAAAAAGGCATTGGCCACCGCGCTGTTCGCCTGCTGGAGCGGGTGTGCGGCGGCGTTATCGGAAGAAGAGGAGTTGGCTTTGGTTTATGGCGACAAGGAAACCGTGAGTATTGCCACCGGCAGCAAACAGCCGTTGCGTCGCGCGCCTGCCGTGGCGAGCGTCATCACTGCTGCCGACATCGCCGCGACGGGAGCAAAAGACTTGGACGAAGTGCTGGAAACTGTGCCGGGAATCCATGTCTCGCGCTCCCCGGTACGGTACGCTTCGATCATTATTATCCGGGGCATCGGCGGCGGCGGTCCGACCAACCCCCAGGTGTTGCTGCTGCAAAACGGTATTCCGTTGACGACTATGTACAACGGTGACAAAGGTGCTGCGTGGAATGGTGTGCCGCTGGAAAACATCGCGCGCATCGAGATTATTCGCGGCCCCGGTTCGGCGCTCTATGGTGCGGATGCTTATTCCGGCGTAATCAATATCATCACCAAAACGGCTGCTGAATCTGCGGGCACGCAATACGGTTTTCGTGCCGGTTCTTTCAATAGCCGCGACGGCTGGGTGCAGCACGGCGGCAATTGGGGCGAGGTGGAAGTGGCGGCTTATTTGCGCGTGGGCAGCACCGACGGCATCAAAGAAACCATACGCGCGGATGCGCAGAGCGCCAACGACATCAAATACGGCACTGCCGCCAGCCTGGCTCCGGGTTCGGTTAATACCGGCTACAACGCGGTGGATGGCAGCCTCGATCTTTCTCTCGACAAATGGCGCTTGCGCTCTTCTTATAAAATGCGCGACAAGCTGCAAACCGGCGCGGGCATTTCTTCCGCGCTCGATCCGACCAGTCTGGGCAGAACTGAAAATCTACTCACCGATCTGTCGTGGAATGATCCCCAATTCGCGCAGGACTGGAGTGCGGGTGCCACCGCCAGTGCGCTCTATTACATTCTGACTTACCCGGATAACGTCATGTTGTTGCCGCCCGGAGCCACAGTGGGGCCGGTGGGGAGTCCGACTTATTTTCCTGATGGCATGATAGGCGGCCCGAACCAATGGGAGCGCGAGTTCAGGTTTTCCGGTTTCGCCACCTATTCCGGTTTTGAAAATCACAGCCTGCGTTTCGGCGCGGGGCACGATAATCTGGATATGTACAAAACCCGGACGAATAAGAATTACACGCTCAGCGCGACCGGTGTGCCGATCAATCCCGGCCCGGTGCTGGACTACACCGGCATTCAGCCGCATATCCTGCCGCACTTGCGCCGTGTGGATTATGTGGTGGCGCAGGACGAATGGAATTTTGCCAAGGACTGGAGCATGACTGCCGGCGTGCGCCACGACCGCTACTCCGATTTCGGCGGCACGACTAACCCGCGTTTGGCGCTGGTGTGGGATGCCACTCTCGATCTCACGGCCAAGCTGCTTTACGGTCAGGCATTCCGCGCGCCAAGTTTCAATGAACAATACGGCATCAATCCGGTGGTCAACGGCAACCCCAACCTGAAACCGGAAACCATGCGCACCCTCGAAGCGGCTTTCGCGTGGCAGGCGCGCAGGGATACCCAAGTGAACCTGAGTCTGTTTCGCTACGACATGCATGACATCATCCGTCCCGTCGCCAACCCCGCCCCGGCGGTTGGCACCACTTATCAAAACGTCGGCAGCCAGCACGGCAGCGGTATGGAACTGGAGGCGGTATGGGAGGCGGGGCGTACCCTGCGAGTCTCGGGCAATTACGCCTACCAACAATCCATCGACGAAGCCAGTGGTCGGGACGCGGGTTATGCGCCGCACCACCATCTTTACGCGCGCGCCGATTGGCGTGTTGGCGGAGACTGGCTGCTCAGCCCGCAAATCAACCGGGTTGTTGATCGCAGGCGTGCGGCTGGCGATACGCGCCCCGCTGTGCCCGACTACACCACGTTCGACGTGACCGCACGTACTGCCGATACTTACCGCCAGTGGGATTTAGCTGTCTCGGTGCGTAACCTGTTCGATGCCGACGTGCGCGAACCGAGCCTGGCACCGGGCACGGCCATTCCCGATGACTTGCCGATGGCACCACGTTCGCTGTGGCTACAGACGGTTTACAAATTATGAAAATGACCGGCAAATTATTCGGCAACCCCGGCGCATTTTTTGCGGCGGGGTTGCTGGGTTTTGCTTTTCTGGTCACCAATGCCGCCACCGCCCTCGCCGAACCGTCCGGCGCGGCGGCGCGCAAGCTGGCGGCGAGCACTGCTAAAGCGCCCATCGCGGTCATCTATCCCGATTTGGCCGAACCTTACCGTTCCGTGTTCGAGCAAATCATCGCGGGTATTGAGGATAAGGCCAAAGCCCGGGTCGCCAATTACGCGGTGGGTTCCAAGGTCGATATAGAAGAATTGAAAAAAACGCTGGGCAAGCAGGAAGTCAAAGTGGTGATCGCGCTGGGCAGGCAGGCGATGCAGATTGCGTCCACGCTGGACAGCAATATCGGCGTGGTGGTGGGCGGGGTTATCACCTCGCCGAGCAGTGAAATGCGCGACATTCCGGTGAACAGCCTGTCGCCGGATCCCGCCTTGCTGTTCTCGCATTTGAAAGTGCTGATGCCAGGCGTGCGGCGCGTGTTCGCCGTTTTCGATTCGCGCCAGAACGGCTGGCTGATGCGGCAGGCGAAAGATGCGGCGCGCGCGCAAGGCTTGGAGCTGCTGGTGTATGAAGCGCAGGATTTGCGCGGGGCGATGCGCGCGTATCAGGAAATTTTCGCGGCGGCCGAAAGTGGCCGGGATGCGTTGTGGTTGCCGCAGGATTCCACGACGGTGGAGGAGGGGTCGGTGCTGCCGCTGGTGTTGCACGAATCCTGGGAGCGCAACATCGCGGTGTTTTCCAGCAGTTCGGGTTATGTCCGGCGCGGCGTGTTGTTCTCGCTCTACCCGGACAACGCCGGGATGGGTCGCCACTTGGCGGAAACCGCGCTGGAATTTTTGTCCAGCGGTGATTATTCGGAACACGGCATGATTTTGTTGCGCGACGTGTTGATGGCCGTCAACCTGCGCACCGCCAACCACCTCGGTCTCGATGTCAGCCGCCAACAGGGGTTTGGCATGGTATTCCCCGAACGTTGATGAAGTTGACGGGGTCGCAGGTGCGAATTCATTCGCACTCACAATGGGTGCGTAACTAAAGGAGACCGATCATGACCGAAATGAAGGAGGTGGAAATTCTGCTGGTGGAAGACAATCCAACCGACGCGGAACTGTGCATTCGCGCACTGAAGAAAAGCAATCTGGCCAACAAACTGGAGTGGGTGAAGGATGGCGCGGAGGCGCTGGATTTCATTTTTGCTCAAGGAAAATTTAGCGAGCGTCAGGTGGCGAACGGGCCCAAGGTCATTCTGCTGGATTTGCGCTTGCCCAAGGTGGATGGCATGGAAGTGTTGCGCCGGGTCAAGAGCGACGAGCGCACCCGGAAAATCCCCGTGGTGGTGCTGACTTCTTCCAAGGAAGACCGCGATGTGGCGGAAAGTTACCAATATGGTGTCAACAGCTATATCAGCAAGCCGGTGGAATTCGACGAGTTTGCCAAAACGGTGTCCGAGCTGGGGCTTTACTGGCTGCTGGTGAACCGCCCGCCGGTCACAACAAAATAGTTGAGGAACAAATGGTCATGGATAAGGAATTGCGCATCTTGATGCTGGAAGACACGCCCACGGATGCGGAGTTGGCGGAGTATGAATTGCGCAAGGCGGGCATTACTTTTACCGCGCTGCGCGTGGAAACGCGGGAGGCGTTCGTGCGGGCGCTCGACGAGTTCAAGCCGGACATTATTTTGTCGGACTACAACCTGCCCGATTTCAACGGCTTGGACGCGCTGGAAATCGTGCAGCGCGAACATGAGGAAATCCCCGTGGTGATGGTCACCGGCGCGCTGACCGATGTCGCGGCGGTGGAGCTGATCCATGCGGGAGCCAAGGATTACGTGCTGAAAGATAGACTGGCGCGGCTGGCTCCCGCCGTGCAGCGCGCATTGTCGGTGGAGCAGGTGGATCGCGCGCGCAAAGCGGCGGAAAAAGCACTGCGCGAAAGTTTGACACGCTATACCGCCGTCACCGAAAGCGCCAACGATGCCATCATCTGCCTGCGCCCCGATGGCGCAATTGACCTGTGGAACAAGATGGCGCAACAGATGTTCGGCTACAGCGCGGAGGAGGCCATCGGCCAGCAGTTGCATCTACTGATTACGCCCGAACGCTTCCGCACCCAAGCGGAAGAAGGCATGCGCCTGTTCATTCAGAACGGCACGGGAGCCGTGTTGGGGAGAACGCTGGAAATATTGGCGCTACACCGGGACGGCACGGAGTTTCCCGTCGAACTTTCGATTTCGGCGATGAACCTCGGCGGCGCGTGGCATGCCACGGGCATTATCCGCGACATCACCGAGCGCAGGCAGGTTGAGGAAGAGCGCCGCGTCAACGCGGAAAAACTGGGGCAATCGCTGGCGCAAACCATTGATGCCGTGGCCGCCATGGTCGAGGCGCGTGACCCTTACACCGCCGGACACCAGCGGCGCGTGGCGGAACTGTCCTGCGCTATTGCTGCCGAGATGGGGTTTTCCGCCGAGCAAATTCACGGGCTAAGATTGGCCGCCACCATTCACGACCTGGGCAAAATCCACATCCCCGCCGAAATTCTGAGCAAGCCCGGACGACTCAGCCCGATTGAATTTGAACTTATCAAAGGTCACCCGCAAGCGGGCTACGACATCATCAAGGACGTGCAGTTTCCGTGGCCGATTGCGCAGATGGTGTTGCAACATCACGAGCGCATGGACGGTTCCGGCTATCCGCAGGGATTGAAAGCCGAACAGATTTTGCCCGAAGCTAGAATCCTCGCCGTGGCCGACGTGGTGGAGGCGATGGTGTCGCACCGGCCCTACCGTCCCGGCTTGGGGCTGGAAGCGGCGCTGGATGAAATCACCTCAAAACGCGGCGTGATTTACGATGCGGCGGTGGTGGAATGTTGCGTCAAATTGTTCCGGGAAAAGAAATTTGTGCTCGATGCCGGGGTGGTGAGTGGGTGAGCGGTGTCGAATTTTGGAAATTGAGAATTTGTCAGATCAGAGCAACCATACAAGAATTTGCACCAAGCAGTGTTTGTAGGAGCAATCCCCTTTTAGGCTCCGGCTTGTCCGGCCAAGGGAGAAAAATGACCGGCATCAGTCGGCAGTTTGGAATAGGAGGAAACACATGTCTATCAGAGCCAGAATTGCGCTGTTGGCTTTTGTCGCCATTTTCAGCGTCGTAGCGGCATTGTTCGCGCAGTACCGGTCGATACATGCCGAGGTGGAAGTATTACGCGCGCAAAAGTCCGATTACATCCGGGCGCAAGCAAAATCCGCACTCGTGCATATTTTGCAAAAAGAGCGCGGTTTGAGCGCGGCGATGCTGGCTAATCCTACGCCGGATCGCGGTGCGGAATTACGCGCTCAATATGCCGAAACCGACTTGTTTCTGGCGCAGATGCCCGCACTTGAAATGCGCGAGAAATTGCAAATAGTCAGGAAACAGATTGCCAACAGAAGTATTGTCTGGCCCGAAGTGCGCGAGTTTTATACCGCGCACATCCGTCATGCGCTGGACATGATTTCGGAAAGCGCCATGACGGAAAAATCGTCCAACACCGCAATGCACGCCGCCATTCTCGAACTCGCATTTGCGAGGGAAAACATGGGGTTGATCCGCGCCACCATCAACGGCATTTATTCTCGCGGATCGGACGGATTGGAAGACGTGACTTACCTGGCAGCCGAATACGGCAAGTTCAAAGATCATCTGCAAGTGTTTCAGCGCAACCTGAATGCGCAGCGACCCGTCAGGGCGACGGAAGACTTGTTGGTCGCCCCCTATGCGGCGGTGGTGGGGCAGATTGAGAAAATCCTGCGGCACGGACCGCAAACAAATTTACACCAATCGAACCGTGTGTGGTGGGGCGAGGCGACACGTGTGATTGACAACTTCAAGCGGCTGGAAGATGACCTCTATTCCGGGCTGCTCCAATCCGCCGACCGTAGCATCGCGGGCAAGGAAAAAGAACTCGGCCAATACGGGCTGATTGCGGTCGGCTTGGGCTTGCTTGTCGCGTTGCTGACTGCGTTGACCATCGTGCGCATTTTGCGCGCGTTGGGCGTGCTGATCACCACGCTGGATGACGTGGTTCGCTGCGAAAATTATTCGATCCGCATCAACGGCGAATCGCCCAAAGATGAATTCGGGCGAATCAGCCTTTCGCTGAACAACCTGCTCGACTTTACCGATACGCTGATCAGCGACAAAGAGAAATTGGCCTCGACGGATTTGCTCACGGGCGTATTGAACCGCCGCAGTTTTCTGGAGGCAGTGAAGCGGGAAGCGGCGCGGGCTGATCGTTATGCGTCGCATTTTGCGTTGGTCTTCATCGACATTGATAATTTCAAACTAGTCAATGACCGTTTCGGTCACGCGACAGGCGACGAAACGTTGGTGCGGTTGGTTCATGTGTTGCAAAGCGGATTGCGGAGCGCCGATTTGCTCGCGCGCTGGGGCGGGGAAGAGTTCGTGATCCTGGCACCGCAGACCAGTTTGGAGCAGGGCTACCAGTTTGCCGAAAAGTTATGCGCGGAAGTGTCGCACTCGTCTTTTCACGGTGTGGGAAAAATAACGTGCAGCATGGGGGTGGCCGAGTGGCGGGCGGGGGAAACTTTCGACTCGTTGTGCCAGCGCGCCGACACCGCACTTTATCGTGCCAAGGAAACGGGGCGCAATCGGGTCTGCAAGGCCGACTGAGCGGCTGCAACTTTCGGGAAGTCGCGCCAGCATTAGCGTTTCATCGTATGCGGCTATCAGTTGTACAATCCACCGCCTGATTCTTTTTTCTGATGAACCATTGGGCTTGGAACGCCGGGCAATAATTCAGCCTAGTAAAATATTTTCGTGGAGACGGAAGATGAAATTCAAAGTGTTGGTGGTGATCGCGGTAGCGGGAGGGATGTATTACTTTGGAATCAAACCGGCGGACGTGCTGGATAAGGGCGGAGAAATGTGGGCGCAATTCTCCGGCGATTTGGAGGCGCTGACCAGCGGCGAAGCGGTAGGGGAACTGTCCGCGAAAGTAAACACCGCGACCAAGAGCAGCGCCGGAACAGACTCCAGTGACCCGGCGGGATTTATAGCCGAAAGAAAAGCGGCGGCAGAAGCGCAGGCAAAGTCGGTAAACGGTATCGTTGACCAGCATATGCAAGAGCTTGAAGAGAAGATTAATCAGCAAATCCAATGAACCCAAACGCCCCGTCAATAGGCAAAAAATCGCATTTTGCAAAACACCACCCTGTGAGGAAGCGCATAGATAGGGCATCTACATCAATTTAATGATGTAGATGCCCTATCCATGCGCCTTCCCGCGATATTGTGTTTTTAATTAATTAGCATTTATGGCAAAAGCAAAGACAATCTATAGCTGCACCGAATGCGGCGGGCAAACTCCCAAATGGCAAGGACAGTGCCCTCATTGCGGAGAGGAAAACCGTGGAAAACCGGGGACAGGAAAATCGGGAAAATCGGGGACAGACCACGGTTTTCTACTCCAAATTCAATTCCCCAGACTCTGGCATTCCTGACTTGCGAGGTCGCCCGGACTGCCCCGGCATCGCCCTTCTTCCAATCACCGCCGCCACTTCAGCCGCAAAACGCTCGCTCCCCAGCGCAAAGTTGCCATTGGTCGCCCGTCGAATATCATCCACCAGCCCCGGCTCAAGCTCATAACGAAATAACTCGCGATATGCTGCTTGTCTTGAAGCCGCATCATTCCCGAGCGAGTCGTACAGCAGATGTGGCTGAACCAAAACATCCGCCTCACCCTGCGCATTGGCGCGGTAACTTGACCACCGGTATTCCGCCGGATGCGCCACCATATTCGCCCGCACCGGATTCAACTCGATATAACGCTGACACCCCAGTAAATAATCCTCCTCCTGCACCGGACACGAACGAAAACGCCCCTCCCACAAAGTGCCGCTGCGACGGTAAACGCGATTCACATACTGCACGTAACGTTGCCCCAGCAACTTCATCAACGCCCCACCCGCATCGGCATGGTCGGCAGAAATCAGTAAATGCACGTGGTTTGTCATCAACACATAGGCATGAACCCGGCAACCCGTCTTGACGGAATACTCGGTCAACCAATCGAGGTAACGGCGGTAATCCTCATCGGCGAAAAAACAAGACTGGCGATTATTGCCGCGCTGAATTTGATGGACGGGCACATTGGGTAATGCGATACGGGCACGGCGAGGCATGGTGAACTCCGGTGTTTGAGGGTGGAGGAGAGTCTATCAGAGATGAAAAACCGTGGTCTGTCCCCTATTATGCAGCTTTGATAATTCCGGGTTATCGCAAATCAAATGCTCCACCTTCGTCTGCGCCTTCCCACAATCAAAACTCGCCGCCTGCGCAGCAGATGCCAGCACCAAACAACCCAGCAATGTCACAACAAGAAACACACCGCGCTTGATGTAACTGCTTGACCACGATTGGTCATCAAACGAATGAGCACCTGCCCCGCAACGCCCGCCAATAGGCGATCTACGCTTCAATGCCTCGAAGATGCCAGAATCTATTGCATTCCCATCAAGCGCCCTTTGATATTTCCGATTTAACGTTAGAGTGTTCATGCCGCCATCCTCCCTGGAAACAATTGGAGGCCACGATTTCCGAGCAGACATTCTGTCCTTATCTAACTTGCTCTGAATATTTCCGTCGCCATTCATCTCGCTCATCCTTCGATTTTTCTGTTGCGTTCAATCAAAACATTTTTCCAAATTTTCTCTGCGTCACTTGTTGCGGTTTGGATACTGTGCACCCTCACCCCAACCCCTCTCCCGGAAGGAGAGGGACTTCGTCCTCTTCTCCCACCGAAAGAAAGGAGTTTGCTCACCGCTCCCGCCCCGCCTCCTGAAACGCCCCCGTCACCGGCGACAACAAATATTCCAGAATAGTTCTGGTGCCAAGGTGTATCTCCGCCGTCACCTGCATGCCCGGACTCAAGGCATGGCGCACGCCGTTGACGACCAGCTCTTGTGCTTTGAGGTTAATCAGGGCGCGGTAGGCGAAGGGTTGTCCGTTGGGGGATTTGTTGTTGGGCTGCGATGCTTGCCCCGCGCCCTGCGGGCTGTTGTCGGTGGCATCGGCGGATAGGTTGGCGACATGTCCGGCAACCATGCCGTATTTCTGGAACTGGTAAGAGGCAAGTTTGACTTTGGTGTCTTGGCCGTTGTGGATGAAGCCGACATCTTCGTTCGACACCCACACTTCGGCTTTGAGGATTTCGTCTTTGGGGACGAGGGTCATGAGGATGGTGCCGGGGCTGATGACAGTGCCCTCTGTATGGGTGGCGAGGTCTTTGATGATGCCGTCCTGCTGCGCTTTGAGTTCGAGCAGGCCGTTGCGGTAGTTTTGTTTGGTGACTTCGGCTTGGGTTTTGTCGAGTTTGTCGCTGTTGTCAGCACGTTCGCGATGAATGTGCGCGGAGGGATGTATGTTTATGCGAGCCAGTTGGTTCATGACCTTACGTTAGCTTGTGACCTTATCCGGGTCAATGTGAAAAATGGCCTATATATTTTTCCTCCTTTACCGCAACGCATTCCAATCGGCGATTTATTTCATGCACTTGATGGCGAAGACCATATTCATTGACTTGTGACCTATTGAAATATTAGGGTTTAATTCGTTTTGAAACACCTTCACCTCGGGAAGGCGCATGAATAAACGATCTACGCGATGTGTAAGACGTAGATGCCCTATCCATGCGCTTCTTCACGGGGTGGTGTTTTTAAAAATTCAATTTTCCCTTGAAACACTGATAATTTATTCGCCGATTTGCGCTTATCAGCGAAAATATAGCGATGGGATAATCCGCCTTTACCGAACTTCGCGACACACCAGGAACAATCATGGCAAAAGCAAAAACAATCTATAGCTGCACCGAATGCGGCGGGCAAACGCCCAAGTGGCAAGGCCAATGCCCTCATTGTGGCGAGTGGAACACGCTGGTGGAAGCGGTGGCGGAAGCGCTGCCCACGGCGGGCAAGAACCGTTACAGCGCGCTG
>JAGVNQ010000320.1 GCA_020053195.1 Sideroxydans sp. | reverse complement strand
TCAATTTCTCAAGGCAAAACAAACAGAAAAACAAAAACAGCAAGGATTATTATCTTCCAAATACAGTCAAGCAAAGGCTATGCAACCCACTATTGATGGGCCTACAACTTTCGATGAGCTTGACCTTAAGTATGGCAATCATAGAGGTGCCAAATTAGATGCGCTCAAGGCAAGGGTGTCGAAAACTGTTGCAGTTAAAGAAGAAGCAAGGGCAGCGATAGCCGAGTACGAGTCATACGATAAGGCTGAGTTCTTGTTAGCAGGTAATCCATCACCAAAATTCACAAGCAAAACCGATGCGGAAGGAAGGTTTGCACTAAAGCTCCCTAGCGGAAAATATGTAATAACGGCTAACACAAATCGTGATGTTTTTGGCCCTACGGAAAATTACCATTGGCTTGTTACGGTTGACACATCAAACACCAATCAGCCGCTAATGCTGAGTAACGATAACTTGCTGGAAACCAAGTGTGACGAGTGTGTGAAGTTTTAGTGCGGAAACTATCACATGACGATCACAGAACGAATTGAGTACGATGTACAGTGTTTGGATGCCTACTTCCGCAAACTTTTTGCAATGTCAAAAGAGTATTCTCTTAAAACGCCCTCAGCGGGTGACACGAGCGAGGAGGCCGAGCGCTTTATCGCGCATAGCGTAACTACTTTCATTCGCCCTGATATGGTTTGCAATATTTATAGTCTTGTAGATTTTTGGCTTCCGCGACTATGTAGTTTCCACAAGCACAAAAGCAGTCTTGTTCTCAGTTATAAAGACATAAAAGGTGTTAGCACTCTCGAGGCTTATCACAAGTACTTAACGAAGGTCGCAGCACTCCCGCTTCAAAATGCACAGCCCAGCTATGGTCACTTGGACAATCTCCGCATGGTTCGGAATTGCTACATTCACAGTGGCGGTCATATTAAGGATGAGCAGCAACGTACCAAATTCGAGCAAGTTCAGGGCATTACCACTTTGGGTTCGTTTGTAATCATTGCCGACCCGTTCGTCTGGGATTCACTGAATCACGCAAAGGTTTATCTATGTTCAGTAGCTCAAGCTTAAGACTCAGAAGGAGAATCATCTGGGTCAAGTCCTGCATTACGACATTTTAATTAGACAATAGGAGGCTGCGTTTCGTTAAACAGCGTAGATACAAAAACGTGCCCACCATTCATTTTCCCCAAATCATACCTTGCCCGCAGGCCAATAAACACGGCACTCTTCATCGAGTGCGATGATGCGGATCGCCTATTGACGGGCGTTCACAAGCAGTTGCCTGTTGAAAATCAGCTTATCGGATTACAAGGGCTCGAATATTTCCCAGTCGCGCCGAGCATAAAGCCAAGGGTGTTTTATCCGCTTGCCACCCAGAAACTAACCGCAATGCTATCCGCGCTGCTTGGGATGGCGCTGCTGCTATGGCATAATCGCCCGCTCTTAAAGGAACAGCAATGAGCGCAAAAACTCTTTACGACAAACTCTGGGATTCGCACGTGGTGCGGCAGGATGCCGACGGCACGGCGCTGTTGTACATTGACCGTCATTTGGTGCATGAAGTCACCAGTCCGCAGGCTTTCGAGGGGCTGAAGCTGGCGCAGCGCAAGCTGTGGCGCACTTCTTCGATTCTCGCGGTGGCCGACCACAATGTGCCGACGGCCAATCGCAGCGGCGGCATCGCCGATCCGATTGCGCGTTTGCAGGTGGAAACGCTGGATGCGAACTGTGCCGAGAACGGTATTACCGAATTCAAGATGAACGATATGCGTCAGGGCATCGTGCATGTGATCGGCCCGGAGCAGGGCGCGACTTTGCCCGGTATGACGGTGGTGTGCGGCGATTCGCATACCAGCACGCACGGTGCGTTTGCGGCGCTGGCGCACGGTATCGGCACGTCCGAGGTGGAGCATGTGATGGCCACGCAATGTCTGGTGGCGAAAAAATCCAAGGCGATGTTGATTAAGGTGGACGGCGCGCTGGGCAAAGGCGTGACGGCGAAGGACATCGCGCTGGCGGTGATCGGCAAAATCGGCACGGCGGGCGGCACGGGCTTCGCCATCGAATTCGCGGGCAGTGCAATTCGTGCATTGAGCATGGAAGGCCGCATGACTTTGTGCAACATGGCGATTGAAGCGGGTGCGCGCGCAGGCATGGTGGCGGCGGACGAAACGACGATTGCGTATTGCAAAGGTCGTCCGTTCTCACCTCAAGGCGGGAATTGGGAAAAGGCGGTGATGTATTGGCGCACTTTGCACAGCGACGACGGCGCGAAATTCGATGCGCTGGTGGAAGTGGATGCCGCGCAGATCAAGCCGCAAGTGACTTGGGGCACGTCGCCGGAGATGGTGGTGGCGGTGGACGGGCGCGTGCCCGATCCGGCTTCCGCACCCGATGCAGTGAAGCGCGCTGACTGGGAACGCGCACTGGCTTATATGGGGTTGAAGGCGAATACACCGATCAACGAGATTCAGATCGACAAGGTGTTTATCGGCTCGTGTACCAACGGGCGCATCGAAGATATGCGCGCAGCGGCGACAGTGGCCAAGGGTAAAAAAGTCGCGGCGAATGTGAAGCTGGCGATGGTGGTGCCGGGTTCCGGTCTGGTCAAAGCGCAAGCAGAGCAGGAAGGCCTGGACAAGATTTTGATCGCGGCGGGATTTGAATGGCGCGATCCGGGTTGCTCGATGTGTCTGGCGATGAACGATGATCGCTTGTCACCGGGCGAACGTTGCGCGGCGACTTCCAACCGCAACTTTGAAGGCAGGCAAGGGCAGGGCGGACGCACGCATCTGGTGAGTCCCGAGATGGCGGCAGCGGCAGCGATTGCCGGGCATTTTGTTGATGTGAGCAAATGATGAAAGGAACGAACATGAAGAAGGTGGCGATTTTGTTGTTGGCGCTGGGCGTGTTGGCGGGTTGCAGTACGTTCAAAGGCTTGGGCGAAGACATTCAAAAGGGTGGGCAAGCAATCGAGAAGGCCGCCACAAAATAATTATGCGCAAATTTACCTTGCTGGACGGGTTGGTGCTGCCGTTGGATAGAGCCAACGTGGATACCGATGCGATTATTCCCAAGCAGTTTTTGAAGTCGATCAAACGTTCCGGCTTCGGCCCGAACGCGTTCGACGAATGGCGTTATCTGGACCACGGTGAGCCGGGGATGGATAACAGCAATCGTCCGTTGAATAAAGATTTCGTGCTGAACCAGCCGCGCTTCCAAGGCGCGCAGATTTTGCTGGCGCGCGAAAACTTCGGCTGCGGCTCGTCGCGCGAACACGCGCCGTGGGCGCTGGAAGACTACGGCATCCGCGTCATCATCGCGCCTAGCTATGCGGACATTTTTTTCAATAACTGCTTCAAGAACGGCTTGTTGCCAATAAAGCTGGATGCGGCGAAAGTCGATGCGTTGTTCAAAGCGGTGGAAGCCAATGAGGGCTTCAAGCTCAAGGTTGATCTGGCGCAACAAGTCATCACCGCGCCGGATGGCACGACATACAAATTCGAAGTGGATGCCTTCCGCAAGCATTGCCTGTTGAACGGGCTAGACGACATCGGCCTCACTTTGCAGCATGTGGAAGAAATCAAAGCGTTCGAAGCGAAGCATCGCGCGGCGCAGCCGTGGTTGTTTGCCTGAATAATGCGCCTGACCGAAGACGAGCGGGACAGTATCAAACGCATCGTTGTCGGTGTGTTTGGTGCGGACACGGCGGTTTGGTTATTCGGTTCGCGCACCGACGATAACAAGCGCGGCGGCGATGTGGATTTGTATGTTGTGCCAGCGCAGCGCGACGATTTGTATAGGAAGCGCGTTGAATGCTTGGGCAAGCTGGAGCGGGCGTTGTTGTATCCGGTGGATTTGGTGGTAGCGGAGCCAACTCCAAGTCGCCCGATTGATCGCATTGCGCTGAAAACGGGGATCGTGTTGTGAATGAGGAGCTGAAAGAGGCGCTGGTTGAAAAAATCCGCCATCTGGACAAGATGAGGAGCAATCTTTCCTATTCTGTGCGAGAAGTGCAGGGCTGGTGGGACGCGACTTCCCCTTTTGCTAATTGGTCGGACAGACAATTGGAGTCGCTGGTTGCTTTTAAGTCGAGGTTCGCCGAGTTGCAAGATCATCTCGCATCAGCCATGCGTTTGATTGCCAACATCGAGAATGAAGATTCCAGGATGTTCACTTATGTGTTGAATTACATGGAACAACTGGAAGTGCTGGACGACGTGAGGCAATGGCAGAAAGTGCGCGACTTGCGCAATGCGGCGACGCACGATTATTCGGAATCTGATGAGATTAAGTCGGAGCATTTCGAAAGTTTGCTGCAAAGCACACCGTATCTTCTTGGTATCTTTGAAAATTTAAAATCTTTTGCATTGACTCACTATTTAGGAAGCGATAAATGAAAATTGCAGTGTTACCAGGTGACGGCATTGGCCCTGAAATCGTTGCGCAGGCGACGAAAGTGTTGGAAGCGTTGCGCAGCGACGGTTTGAAAATCGAGATGGAGCATGGGCACATTGGCGGCGCAGGTTATGACGCGGCAAAAGATCCGTTGCCGGAAGCGACGCTGAAATTGTCGAAAGAGGCCGACGCGGTGCTGTTGGGGGCGGTGGGCGGTTATCAGTACGACAACTTGCCGCGCCCGATGCGTCCCGAACAAGGTTTGTTGCGCATTCGCAAGGGCTTAGGCTTGTTCGCCAATCTGCGTCCGGCGATGGTGTATCCCGAACTGGTGAATGCTTCGACGTTGCGTTCGGACATCGTGTCCGGGTTGGACATTATGATTTTGCGCGAACTGACGGGCGACATCTATTTCGGCCAGCCGCGCGGCATCCGCACGTTGGAAAACGGCGAGCGCCAGGGCTTCGACACCATGCATTACAGCGAATCCGAGATTCGTCGTGTGGCGCATGTCGGCTTCCAGATCGCCATGAAACGCAACAAGAAATTGTGCTCGGTCGATAAGGCCAACGTGCTGGATACCAGCATGTTCTGGCGCGAGATCGTGAGCGAAGTGGCCAAGGAATATCCGCAAGTCGTAACTTCGCACATGTATGTGGATAACGCTGCGATGCAATTGGTACGCGCGCCCAAGCAGTTCGATGTGATCCTGACCGGGAACATCTTCGGCGACATCCTGTCGGATGAAGCATCCATGTTGACCGGCTCCATCGGCATGTTGCCGTCGGCTTCGCTGGATGCCAACAACAAAGGATTGTACGAGCCGTGCCACGGTTCTGCGCCAGACATCGCTGGCAAAGACCTTGCGAATCCGTTGGCGACCATTCTCTCGGTAGCAATGATGATGTATTACACCTTCGGTCGCGCAGACATCGCGCAACGTATTGAGGGTGCAGTGCGCAAGGTGTTGCAACAAGGCCTGCGCACAGGCGATATTTACGAAGAAGGCAAGCAGAAGGTCGGTTGTGCAGCGATGGGCGATGCGGTGGTTAAGGCGCTTTAAAGATAGAGTCATTAGCCACGGATGAACACGGATCAACACAGATAAATCCGTGTTTCATCCGTGTATATCTGTGGCTAAATTTGAAAGATAGGAATTGAAATGAAAGTTGGTCTAGTCGGTTGGCGCGGTATGGTGGGGTCGGTACTCATGCAACGTATGCGTGAGGAGAAGGATTTTGATCTGATCGACGCGGTGTTTTTCACCACCTCCAATGTGGGCGGCGAAGCGCCTGCCGAAGGTCGCGGAGTACCGTTGAAGGATGCGAACGATCTGAACGCGTTGATGGCGATGGATACCATCATTTCCTGCCAAGGCGGCGATTACACCACCGCGATGTTCCCCAAGCTGCGCGCGGCGGGTTGGAACGGCTACTGGATCGACGCGGCTTCCACGCTGCGCATGGAAAAAGACGCAGTCATTATTCTCGACCCGGTCAATCTCGATCTCATCAAGAAATCGCTGGCGAATGGCGGCAAGAATTTCATTGGTGGCAACTGCACCAACAGTATTTTGTTGATGGGTTTGAACGGCTTGTTCAATGCCGGCTTGGTAGAGTGGGTTTCCTCCATGACTTATCAGGCCGCCTCCGGTGCGGGCGCACAGAATATGCGCGAGTTGCTGAATCAGATGGGCGTGGCTTACGCTTCGGTGGCCGATCTGTTGGCTGATCCCAAGTCGGCGATTCTGGAGATCGATCGTCGTTTGGCGGAGAAGCTGCGTTCTGCCGATATGCCCACCGAGAACTTCGGCGTGCCATTGGCGGGCAGTCTGATCCCGTGGATAGACAAACAACTCGATAATGGTCAATCCAAGGAAGAATGGAAAGGCCAGGCCGAGGTCAACAAGATTTTGGGTACCAGCCAGCGTATTCCGGTGGACGGTTTGTGCGTGCGCATCGGCGCGATGCGTTGCCACAGCTTGGCGCTGACCCTCAAGCTGAAGAAAGATTTGCCGCTGGCCGAAATCGAAGCGCTGATTAAAGGCGGCAATCCTTGGGTTAAATTTGTGCCAAATCAACGCGATATATCGGTGCGCGAACTGACTCCGGTCGCCGTGACCGGTAAGCTGGATGTGGCGGTCGGGCGCGTGCGCAAGATGGAGTTGGGGCCGGAATATGTGAGCGCTTTCGTTTGCGGCGACCAGTTGTTGTGGGGCGCTGCCGAACCTTTGCGCCGCATGTTGCGCATTTTGCTGGACAAATAGACGCTGAGAAATCCGGTTGATTACCGCTGGTTAGTGCATGAAATTAGAGGGAAAGTGAGCTTGCATCACCAACCCTCTGATGTTAGTCTGAAAGAATCTGGGAAAGTATAAGGGTGACAGAGTGCTGAAATCGATTCTTAAAACGTTGGGTTACATTGTCTGTTTGGCGTGGACGGGTATCGTCTGCGCAACGGGCTTGGGAGAAATCAACGTCAGCACTTATCTGGGGCAACCACTCAAAGCAGAAATTGATTTAGTTGCAGTCGAAAGAGCCGATAAATCCGGTATTGTCGTCAAACTGGCTTCGGTGGAAGCCTTCAAGAATGCGGGCATCGACTACCCCTATTCATTGCCCAAATTGAAATTCGAGGTGGTCAATCGTGACCACGGTGATCCTTACGTTAAAGTCACTTCCGCGCAAACGATTAACGAGCCGTTTGTTACCATATTGGTTGAAGCCACTTGGTCGTCCGGCAAGCTGTTGCGCGAATATACTTTTTTGCTCGATCCGGTCGATTTTAACGTTCAAGCCAAGTCCGCACCAGTCAAACCGATTCAACCGGTCGTGGCAACCCCGATTGCCCCTGCCGTACCGGAAACTCCCTCCCCTGTCATAATTCCAGCCGCGCCGGTGGTGGTTGCTCCCGCCCCGATTATGCAAGCGCCAGCTGATGCCCAGCCTGCGGCAGCGGAAGTCGCACAACCTGCGGCGGAGCCGACGACTACGCAACCGGAAACCGCTCCCGTGGCGGAGATTGTTTCGGGCGAAGCGACAGAGGCAGTGGAAGACGAAGAGGAAGAGCTGGTTCCGGTATTCGAAGAAGTTGAGCAGGAAGAAGTTACCGTCGAGCGCGGCGACACGCTCAGCATGATTGCATTGCAAGTTAAACCTGCAGAAGTCAGTCTGGATCGCATGCTGGTGGCGATGTATCGCGCCAATACCGACGCGTTTGTCGGACGCAATATGAACCGGTTGAAGACCGGGAAGATTATTCGTTTGCCCGATGCGGACGAGTTGGAAAGTGTGCAGCAAAGCGAGGCGGTAAAAGAAGTTCGTGCGCATGTGGTCGATTGGAACGCCTATCGCCAGCAGCTCGCTTCGGTACGCGCCGAGGCGCGTGAACAAGTAGGTAGGCAGGAATCCTCCGGCAAGATAACCAGCGCTGTTACCGAAAAAGAAACCGCAGGAAAAGAAGCGGCGAAAGGGGTGCTGAAACTTTCCAAAGGGGAGGCTCCCGGCGACAAGTCGGTAGGTGGCAGCAAGCCCACCGCACAGGACAAGGCAAATGCCAAAGCGGAGGAAGCCGTTGCAAAGAACAAAGCGCTGAAAGAAGTGCAGGAGCGCACGGCGCTGTTGGAGAAGAATTTAAAAGACTTGCAGCGCTTGGCAGAACTGAAAAAGAAGGCGCTGACAGGGCAAGCGGCATCGGGTGTGGCCGCCGCGAGTTCGGCGGCTGCTACCGCGCAACCCAAGGTTGAAGCGCCCGTAGTGGTAACACCTCCGCCTGAGGTGGTCGTGGAAACCTCGCTGCTGGACACGGTGCTGCAAGACCCGATGCTGTTGGCGGGCGCGGTTGGGCTATTGCTGGTTTTGGGCGGCGCTGGCTACATGCTGGCCCGCAGCGGAAAACTGAAATTCAGCTTGCCGAAGTTGCCGAGCTTGAAGATGCCCAGTCTGAAACGCGGAAAAACCAAAGCTGAAACGGAAGATGAAAATCAGGCCACCGTAAAAATCGCCGCGCCAATCACGCCGTCGCCCGATACGGGCGACTATACGCAGCCGCCAGCCACAGAGACTACAACGATCACAAGTAATGCCGATGAAGTTGACCCGATCGGCGAGGCTGATTTGTTCCTTACTTTCGGGCGTGATGCGCAAGCCGAAGCCGTACTGAAAGAAGCGCTGGTTAGCAATCCGAACAATAATCCGGTCAAGCTCAAGCTGTTGTCGATTTACGCGAACCGCAAAGATACCAATTCGTTCTACAGCCTTGCGCGTGAAATCAAAGACGGCGGAGATGAGTCGGCGTGGAATGAGGCTGCTGCGTTGGGACGCGATATGGAACCCGGCAATCCGTTCTACGGCGGTGACGGCAGCAGTTCCGGGCAAAGCACAGAGGCCAAGGCCAAAACGGAAGAACATTCCGTTGATTTTGACTTGGGTTTCGGGACGACAAGTTTCCAGACATCCCAAGTTGACGATTTCATGAGCACGGTGGTGACACCCAGTATGCCGCACGAACAGACTACTGTTCTCACGGCGGACGAGTTGCGCGTTTCCCATGAAACCCCGATGGATTTCGATGTAACCGGTACACATGCGGATACGGCGGCAGAAGGCGGGACGGATGAAAATCCCGCGTTCAATATGGACGAAATGATTTTCGACATCACTTCCAGCCGCCAGTCGATGTCCGCCTCCGGGTCGTCATCGGTATCCACTGCGCCGACCAAGCCGGAAGAGGCGAGTATTGAAGACTTGATTTTTGATGTGACGACAACCAATCAGGGGCAACCCGCCGCGATGGCTGCTGCAGCCGAACCGGCTCCGGCTTCCGCTCCCGCCGCAGATGATGTGATGTCGTTTACGCTGGATTTCCCCACAGATTTCAAAACGGAGCCGGCAGCGAAAGCGCCCGCGCCTGTCGATATCGGTTTAAGCGAAATCAGCCTGAATCTGGATAATTTGTCTGCCCCTGTAACTCCTTCGGTCAGTGCAGCCAAAGACGAGCGCTGGCAAGAAGTGGCGACCAAACTTGATCTGGCCAAGGCCTATCAGGAAATGGGGGATGAAAACGGAGCCAAAGAGATTCTGGAAGAAGTTTTACGCGATGGTGACGAGCAGCAACGCGCGAGCGCGCAAACCATGCTCAAGCAACTCTAAGCAAATATGCTGTACTTTCACGGCAGCCCTCAAGGCTGCCGTTTTTATTTGGACACCATGAAATTCATACCCCATCCCGCCGCGCAAATCCTTGTCTGGGTGATGTTCGCCCTGCTGGCGCAACACCTGCAAGCACCGGCTTTGCTGGTGTTGTGCGCGGTGCTGTTCGGCATCGCCTTGAAACTGAGCGCCAAACAATTGCTGGGTTTGCTGCGGCGTACGCGCTGGATATTGTTTTCGTTGCTATTGATTTACGCCTACACCACGCCGGGTGTGGCGCTGTGGGCGCAACTCGGCATGGCATCGCCCACGCGCGAAGGTTTGCTGGACGGGTTGTTGCAGTTGGGGCGTTTGCTTTGTGTGCTGTCCGCGCTGGCGATTTTGCTGGAACTGTTGTCGCAGACACAGCTCATCAGCGGCTTGTACTCCCTGGCCTATCCGCTGCGCTGGTTCGGGCTGTCGCGCGAACGTATCGCCGTGCGCCTGGCGTTGACGCTGGAATATGCCGAATCAGCCATGAGTGAAACCGCGAGCGACTGGAAAACCAGCATCAGCAAAGCGTTGCAGCCCTCCGCTGAAGGGATGACGCATGTCGAGCTGCGCTTGCAAGCCTTCGGGCTGGTCGATGTCTTGTTGCTGGTGGCGTGCGCGGCAGTGTTGATAGGAGTTTGGCGATGAGAATTGCGCTTGGCGTGGAATACGACGGCAGTGGCTACAACGGCTGGCAGAGCCAGCCCGATGTGCCGAACGTGCAGGATGCTCTGCAAACGGCGCTGAGCGGAATCGCGGGCGAAGCCATCGCCATTCTCGCCGCCGGTCGCACCGACACTGGCGTACACGCGCTGGAACAGGTGGTGCATTTCGATACGACTATCGCCAGGCCGTTGACGGCCTGGGTGCGTGGTACCAACGCATTGTTGCCGAAAAACATTGCCGTGTTGTGGGCACATCCGGTGTCCGACGAATTTCATGCGCGTTTCTCCGCGCAGGCGCGCAGCTACCAATACGTGCTGATTAACCGCCCCTCGCGCAGTGCTGTGCATCACGCCAAAGTGGGCTGGTTCCATTTGCCGCTGGACGTGCATGCCATGCGTGAAGCCGCGCAATATTTATTGGGTGAACACGATTTCAGCGCCTTCCGCTCTTCGCAATGCCAGGCCAAAACCCCGGTGAAAAATCTCGCCTGTCTTGATATTGAACAGCAGGGCGACATCCTCATTTTCAACCTGACCGCCAACGCTTTTTTGCATCACATGGTGCGCAACATCCTCGGCTGCCTGCTGTATGTTGGCAAAGGCAAATACCCGCCGCAATGGATGCAGGAAGTGTTGCAAGGCCGCGAACGCAAGTTGGCTGCGCCTACGTTTGCGCCGGACGGCCTGTATCTGCGCCACATCACCTACGATGCGAAGTGGGGCTTGCCGCAAGGTACAATACCACCTCGTTTTTGAAGCAAAGTTCTCTTATGACCCGAATCAAAATCTGCGGTATCACGCGCGAACAAGACTTGCGCGCTGTGGCAAACAGCGGCGCGGATGCGCTCGGTCTGGTGTTTTACGAGAAAAGCCCGCGTCACGTAAGCGCGCAACAGGCGGCGTTGTTGGCGCGCGCCGTACCGCCGTTTGTGACGGTGGTGGGGTTGTTCGTGAACCCATCGGTCGATTACGTGCGTCAAGTGTTGGCAAATATAGCGCTGGATGTGTTGCAGTTCCACGGCGAAGAATCGCCGGAGTTTTGTGTTCAGTTCGGCAAGCCCTATCTAAAAGCAATCCGGGTCAAAGCGGGAGTTGATTTGGTAGAATGCGCGTCCCGTTACGCCAGCGCACAGGGCTTGTTGCTGGATGCTTTCGTTGAAGGCACGCAAGGCGGCACGGGCGAGTCGTTCGACTGGGCGTTGATTCCGCATAATTTACCGCTGCCGGTGATCCTTTCCGGCGGTTTGCATGCGGGCAATGTGGCAGCGGCGATCAAGCAGGTGCGGCCTTACGCGGTGGATGTGTCCAGCGGCGTGGAGGCAGGCAAAGGAATCAAGGATGCGGCGAAAATCGCCGCGTTCATCAATGAGGTTAAACAGATTGACGTACAACTTTCCTGATTTATCCGGTCACTTCGGCCAATATGGCGGCATCTACATGGCCGAGACGCTAATCCCGGCAGTCGAAGAATTACGCCAGCAGTATTTGCGCTTCCGCGACGATCCCGAATTCAAAGCCGAGTTCGCTTACGAATTGAAACACTACGTCGGCCGTCCCAGCCCGATCTATCACGCCAAGCGTTTGTCGGAGAGTTTGGGCGGCGCGCAGATTTATCTGAAGCGCGAAGACCTGAACCACACCGGCGCACACAAGATCAACAACGCCATCGGCCAAGCTTTGCTCGCCAAGCGCATGGGCAAGAAGCGCGTCATTGCTGAAACCGGCGCGGGTATGCACGGCGTGGCGACCGCCACCGTGGCCGCACGTTTCGGTATGGAATGTGTGGTGTACATGGGCGCGGAAGACATCCAGCGCCAAGCCCCGAACGTATTCCGCATGAAACTGCTGGGCGCGACCGTTGTGCCGGTGGAGAGCGGTTCCAAGACGCTCAAGGATGCCTGCAACGAAGCGATCCGCGACTGGGTTACCAACGTCGAAAGCACGTTCTATATCTTCGGCACAGCGGCAGGCCCGCATCCATATCCGATGATGGTGCGCGACTTCCAGTGCGTGATCGGCAACGAAGCGAAAGTGCAGATGCCTGAAATGATTGGCCGCCAGCCGGATGCGGTGATCGCCTGCGTGGGCGGCGGTTCCAATGCGATTGGTTTGTTCTATCCCTACATTGAAGAAGCCGGCGTGCAGATCATCGGCGTGGAAGCGGGCGGTCACGGCATCGCCAGCGGACAACATGCCGCGCCGCTCACCGGCAACGCCAAGGTCGGCGTGCTGCACGGCAACAAGGTGTATCTGATGCAGGACGAGAACGGTCAGATCATCGAGACGCATTCCATTTCCGCCGGACTGGATTATCCCGGTGTCGGTCCTGAGCATTGTCTGTTGAAGGATATGGGGCGCGCGCAATATGTCGCCATCAACGACGACGAAGCCATTGCCGCATTCGATGCGCTGTGCCGTTTCGAAGGCATTATTCCCGCGCTGGAATCCAGTCATGCGATTGCGCACGCGATGAAGATCGCACCGACGCTGAGTAAGGACAAAGTGCTGCTGGTGAATCTGTCCGGTCGCGGCGATAAGGACATGAATACCGTGGCGCGCATCAAGGGCATCACCCTATAGTAATGGGCAAGTTGGAGAAAATTCTTTGGCAGGTTTTGCGAGCAGGCAGCGATCAGAATATCTCATTCGAAGATTTGACCTATTTGTTGGAAAGCATGGGGTTTGTAAAACGGATTAAGGGCAGCCATCATTTGTTCAGCAAAGAAGGCGTTGAAGAAATCATCAACATCCAACCTGCCGGCAATAAAGCCAAGCCGTATCAAGTCAAGCAAGTGAGGATTGTTATTATTAAATATCAGTTGGCGGGAGGATGACCATGCACCGTTATGAAATTATTCTATATTGGAGTGCCGAAGATGCCGCGTTCATCGCCGACGTGCCCGAATTGCCCGGCTGTATGGCGCATGGGGATACGCAAGACGAAGCGCTGCATAACGCTCAAGACGCAATGATTGCATGGGTTGAAGTGGCGCAGGAATTGGGGCGAGCAATCCCGGAGCCGCGCGGACGCTTGATGTATGCGTGAAATGAATCAACACGGAAAAACGATGTTATGAGCCGCATAGATACCACCTTCAATAAACTCAAACAACAGCAGCGCAAAGCGCTCATTCCGTTCATCACCGCCGGTGATCCATCGCAGCAACTCACCGTGCCGCTGATGCACGGTCTGGTTGCGGCGGGTGCGGATGTGCTGGAACTGGGTGTGCCGTTCTCCGACCCGATGGCGGATGGTCCGGTAATCCAGCGCGCTTCCGAGCGTGCGCTGAAGCAAGGCATGTCGCTGCGCGGCGTGCTGGGCATGGTGGCGGAATTCCGCAAGCAGGATGCGAACACGCCAGTGGTGTTGATGGGTTATGGCAACCCGATTGAGGCGATGGGCTGGGAAGTGTTCGCGCAGCGTTGCGAGGAGGTTGGTGTGGATGGTGTGTTGACCGTGGATTTTCCGCCGGAAGAAAGTCACGAAGCATTCGAACATTTGCAGCGCCACAACATCGCACCCATCTTCCTGCTCGCGCCGACCACCAACGAAGCGCGCATTGAGCATGTCGCCAAACTGGCGCGTGGTTATGTGTATTACGTCTCGCTCAAAGGCGTGACCGGCGCGGGCAATCTCGACCTGTCTGCCATCGAACAGAAGCTGCCGCAACTGCGCAAACACATCAAGTTGCCCATCGGTGTCGGCTTCGGCATCCGTGATGCGGCGACCGCGCAGGCGGTAGCGAAATTGTGCGACGGCGTGGTGGTGGGTAGTCGCATCGTGCAGGAAATCGAAAAATCGAACGAACAGAATGTAGTCGCCAACGTGGGCAAGTTGGTGAACGAATTAAGGCTGGCGATAGATCAACAATAAATGAATGTAGGTTGGGTTAGCGGTTTCATCGCGTAACCCAACATAGCAAACGTTGGGTTACGCAAAAAACGCTAACCCAACCTACGAATCTGCTGAAAAAAAGAATTTAATGAGGAGAACACCATGAGCTGGTTTCAAAAACTGTTGCCCCCCAAGATCAAGCGCCGAGAGAGCGAAGAAACCAAGAAGAACGTGCCCGAGGGTTTGTGGCACAAATGCCCGTCGTGCCAGACGGTGCTGTATTACTCCGACCTGGAAAAAAACCACAGCGTCTGCCCCAAGTGCAGCCACCATCACCGCGTCACCGCGCGCACCCGTCTCGATTGGCTGCTGGATAGCGAAGGCCGTTTCGAGATCGGCGCGGAAGTGCTGTCGGTCGATACCCTCAAATTCAAAGACCAGAAAAAATACAGCGACCGCTTGGTCGAAGCCAAACGCGTTACCGGCGAAGATGATTCGCTGGTGGTGCTGCAAGGCAGCATCCACGCGCTGCCCGTCGTCGCGGCATCGTTCGAGTTCACCTTCATGGGCGGCTCGATGGGCTCGGTAACCGGCGAACGTTTCGTGCGCGGCGTGCAAGTCGCGCTGGAACAAAAATGCCCGTTCATCTGCTTCGCTGCCAGCGGCGGCGCGCGTATGCAGGAAGGCCTGCTGTCGCTGATGCAGATGGCCAAAACCAGCGCCGCGCTCACGCAATTGAGCGAAGCTAGACTGCCCTTCATCTCCGTACTCACCGACCCCACCATGGGCGGTGTCTCCGCCAGCTTCGCCTTCCTCGGCGACGTAGTCATCGCCGAACCCGGCGCACTGATCGGCTTCGCCGGAGCACGCGTGATTCAACAGACCGTGCGCGAGACTTTGCCGGATGGATTTCAGCGCGCGGAGTTTCTGCTGGAACACGGCGCGATCGACATGATCGTCGATAGACGCGAAATGCGCGACCAACTGGCGACGCTGATTACCCTGCTGACCAAGCAGGATGCGGTGGTGAAGTTGGAGGCGGCTTAATTTTCGTTCAAGACCTCCATGTCCCGCGCATTTCAGAGTTTCGAATTCGGCATCAAAGATGCAGAGGAGTTGCTCGCTCACTTTGATGCAGTTAACGGTAATCCTCCACCAGCTAATGCAGAAGTGCTAAAGCGTGCAGGCCTTGTAATGGCACTAACAGCTTGGGAAACATACGTTGAAGACAGACTTGTTGAGGAAATGGACAAAAAGCTTGGGGCAGTTGCTGGAAGTTATGTTGGAAATTTTGTTTCAAAGAAATTGCAGTGCGACTTAAAGCAATTCCACAATCCAAGTTCCGATAAAACGAAACGTATTTTTCAGGAATACCTTGAACTCGATGTGACTGAGGGATGGATATGGTCAAACTACGACCCTGAAAAGGCGAAGGCAACTTTGAATGGTTGGATATCAAAGCGTGGAGACGCTGTTCATCGCTCAAAGCCAATTAGTAATGGCACTCCTGTAGCGCATCTCATCAAGCGGGACGAACTTGAGAAGGTTATTCGTTTCGTCAAAGATCTCGTAAAAGCTACAGATGCCTTTATTGACAAGAAAACAGCCGGGTAGGGTGGGCACGTTTTTGTGCCCACGCGGTAGCCGCTTTAACAATAAACGCGTGGGCACATAAAACGTGCCCACCCTACGCAAGCTACAAAACCAAATGTTCAACACCCTAGCCGACTGGCTAACCTACCTCGAATCCCTTCATCCCAAAACCATCGCGCTCGGTCTGGAGCGCGTGGCGCAAGTCAAGCAACGTCTCAATCTGCAAGCTGATTTCCCCATCATCATCGTCGGCGGTACCAACGGCAAAGGGTCGGTGTGCGCGATGCTGGAAAGCATCCTGCACGCTGCCGGATACCGCGTCGGCTGTTATACCTCGCCGCATTTGCTGGAGTACAACGAGCGGGTGCGTATTGGTAAGCAGCAGGTGAGCGATGCGGAGTTGTGTGAGTCGTTTGAGAAGATTGAGCGGGCGCGTTGTGGCAATGCGAATGTAGGTCGGGATTTATCCCGACAAGGGGATGTCGGGATGAATCCCGACCTACAAATTCCTTTAACCTATTTCGAGTTCGGCACGCTGGCCGCCATGCAGTGTTTCATTTCGCACAAGGTGGATGTCGCCATTCTCGAAGTGGGGCTAGGCGGCAGGTTGGATGCGGTGAATGTGTTCGATGCGGATTGCTCGGTGGTGACCAGTGTCGATATTGACCATGTGGATTATCTGGGCGATACACGCGAGTTGATCGGGTTTGAGAAGGCGGGGATTTTTCGCGCAGGGCGGGTGGCGATTTGTGCGGATGGGGATGTGCCGTTGGCGTTGCGTGAGCATGCGCGGGAGGTTGGGGCGGAATTGTGGTGTATTGGGAGTGAATTTGGATACCAACTCCCCTCGCCCGCTGGCGGGAGAGGGGCTGGGGGAGAGGGTGGTGGAGACCAAGCTCAAGTTATTAGTGTCGGACAGACCCTCTCCCTAGCCCTCTCCCGCTCGCGGGAGAGGGAACAAATTCAAGGGCAGTGGGATTACTTCAGCAAAGTGGGAACGCGCAGCTCTTTGCCATTCCCCGCCCTGCGTGGCGCATTCCAGTTGCACAATGCCAGCGCCGTGCTGGCGGCGCTGGATGCGCTGAAAGACAAGTTGCCGGTGAACATGGAAGCCGTGCGGCGCGGCTTGGTGGAGGTGCAGCTTGCGGGGCGTTTTCAGTTTGTGCCGGGGTTGCCGCAGTTGATTCTGGATGTGGCGCATAACCCGCATGCGGCGCGTTCGCTGGCGCAGAATCTGGCGGCGTTGCCGCCCGCGAAAACCTTTGCGGTGTTTGCCATGCTCAAGGATAAAGACATGGCGGGCGTGGTGCAGGCGCTGGATGGACAGGTGGATGTGTGGCTGGTGGCGGGCATTGATGCACCGCGCGGGGCGACGGCGGGTGAACTGGCGCAGGTGCTGCAAAATGCGCAGGTTCGCGGTGAAGTTGTTCCCTGTCTTTCCATTGCTGATGCACTACATGAGGCCAGCAAGCGGGCGGGTGAAAATGATAGAATCGCCGCCTTCGGATCATTCTATACGGTGGCGGAAGTGATGCGGTTGCGCGGTTTACGCGGCGGCTGAACTTTTTGAAAGAACTATGGCAAAACAGACGACTGAAGAAGAGTTGAATTTAAAACGCCAAACGCGCAGGCGTTTGATCGGCGCGGCGGCGCTGGTGGTGGTCGTGGTGATTTTGTTGCCCATCGTGTTCGACAGCGAGCCTGCGCCATCAAAGGGCAGCGACATCGAGCTGCGCATCCCGAACAAAGACAATACAACCGAGTTTCAACCCAACACCAATTCGCCGGAATCGGGCGTGATGGCTTCCGAAGTCGCCGCCGCTTCTGCCGTCGTTCCGGCGGCGGTTAGCGCGCCGGTGGTTGCTCCCGCGCCCGTTGCGGAGAAAAAGCCAGTTGCCGCTGCTCCCGTGTCGAATAAACCCAAAGTCGAAAGCAAACCTGCCGCCAAAACGCCTGCCGTGCCGAAGTCCGGCTGGGTGTTGCAGGTCGGCGCGTTTTCCCATGCTGATGCCGCCAAGAGTTTGCTGGCCAAGCTGAGCAAACAGGGCTTTCACGCTTACACCGAAAAATCCGGCAACATGGTGCGCGTGCGCATGGGCAGCTATCCGACGCGCGAGGCGGCGGAAAAGATGCAGAAGAAGCTGCAAGCGCAGGGAACACCAAGCAACGTGCTGAGTCTGGAATAGGTTTTAACGTGACTTCATTTGATTACGCGGTGATCGCCATCATCGGAATATCGGCGCTAGTGGGTTGGTGGCGCGGATTTATGTACGAGCTGTTTTCGCTGATCGGCTGGGTGACGGCTTACGTCGTGGCGCGCACGTTTTCGGCGCAAGCGATGCCGTATATCCCCGAGACAGTGGGCGCAGAATCAATGCGTTCGGCGCTGGCGTTTGCGGCCTTGTTTATCGTGACACTGGTCATCTCGGCCATCGCGGCCTGGCTGTTGGCGAAGTTGGCGAAGTTCGCCGGGTTGGGCGGGCTGGACGGAAAATTTGGCGCGATGTTCGGCGTGCTGCGCGGGGCATTGGTGGTGCTCGCGCTGGTGTGGCTGGGCGGTCTGACCAGTCTGCCGCAGCAGCCGTTCTGGCGCGATGCGTGGACTAGCAAGGTGTTGCAGGATGTCGCGCTGTACGCGAAAGATTATGTGCCGCAAAACGCGGCAATCAAATAAGCGGTTCAACTTTACAGAGAAGCAAAATAATTATGTGTGGGATTCTAGGTGTCGTCGCGCAAACTCCCGTCAACCAGTTGTTGTATGACGGCTTGCAGGTATTGCAACATCGCGGACAGGACGCGGCGGGTATCGCCACGCTGGATCGCAACACCTTCCATTTGCACAAAGGCAACGGCTTGGCGCACGACGTGTTCCGCACGCGCAACATGCGCGCGCTTTCAGGCAACGCGGGCATTGCTCACGTGCGCTATCCGACCGCCGGTTCCGCCGTCGATCACAACGAGGCGCAACCGTTCTACGTGAACTCGCCGTTCGGCTTGGTGCTGGGGCACAACGGCAACCTGACCAACACCGCGCAGTTGCAAAAAGAATTGTTCCTCGACGACATGCGCCACGTGAATACCAACTCCGATTCGGAGGTGTTGCTCAACGTGCTGGCGCACGAACTGCAAGCCAACGCCACGCACTTCCGCCTCGATGCCAAGGCGATTTTTGCTGCGGTTTCCGCCGTGCATCTGCGTTGTCGCGGCGCGTATGCGGTGGTGGCGATGATCGCGGGTTACGGTCTGCTGGCATTCCGCGACACGCACGGTTTGCGCCCGCTGGTGGTGGGCAACAATGTGACCGACAAAGGCGTGGAATATCTGGTGGCCTCCGAAAGCGTCGCGCTGGATACGCTGGGTTTCAAATTCATGCGCGACATCGCGCCCGGCGAAGCGGTGTTCATCGACCTCGACGGCAACTTCCACAACCAGCAATGCGCCAGCAAATCCGCGCTGAATCCGTGCATTTTCGAGTACGTTTATTTTGCGCGCCCGGACTCGGTGATCGACGGCATCTCGGTGTATGAGACGCGCCTCAATATGGGCGAATACCTGGCTGACAAGCTGATGCGCATCTGGCCGGATCACGACATCGACGTAATCATCCCCATCCCCGATTCCAGCCGCCCCAGCGCGCTGCAAATGGCCAACCGCCTAGGCATCCCGTTCCGCGAAGGCTTTGTGAAGAACCGCTACATCGGTCGCACCTTCATCATGCCGGGACAGGCCATGCGCAAAAAATCGGTGCGCCAGAAACTCAACGCCATTAGCGTCGAATTTGCGGGCAAGAACGTGCTGCTGGTGGACGACTCCATCGTGCGCGGCACCACCAGCCGAGAGATCGTGCAGATGGCGCGCGATGCCGGCGCGCGCAAAGTGTATTTCGCCTCCGCCGCGCCTCCCGTCAAATTCCCCAATGTGTATGGCATCGACATGCCCAGCCGCCAGGAACTGATCGCCACCGGACGTACCGACGAAGAAATCTGCCGCGAGATCAGCGCCGACCGCATCATCTATCAAGACCTCGATGATCTGAAAGCCGCCGTGCAAAAGTGCAACCCCAAGATCACCACCTTCGACTGCTCCTGCTTCGACGGCATCTACATCACTGGCGACATCACTGCCGAATATCTGGATCGCGTCGAGGCAGCGCGCTCGGGTGGCAAAGCGAACAAGACCGAGGAAGAAGACCAGATGGAATTGGATTTGGTGATGAGCGCGTCGTCGATGTGAGGAAAACCGTTCGTGGTGAGCTTGTCGAACCACGTGCTCTTTTCGCATCACTCCGCTTTAGTGAGGTCGAAATGCTGATTGATGTCATTGCTGTCCATACCCGCCCGGATTTTCAACTTGATTTGGAATTTGAGAATGGCGAACACCGCCGATTTGATATGCGCCCGTTGCTTGCGATGAAGCCTTGGAATCGAATCGCGCAGCCCGCTTTGTTTGATCGGGCTCACGTCGATTACGGGACGGTGGTCTGGCCAGGAGAAATTGATATTGCACCGGAAACGCTTTACGACGATTCGGTCGCAGTTTGAAAAATATTTCCAACGCCGATTGACGGCTAGTGATTGCAAGTGCTACTTTCCGTCTGCGCCGATTTGAGTAACAGCTTGCGGGCGCTATACAAATACAGCTAAAGCGAGGGAAACCCGGTTTAGCGCAAAGCTTGCCGGGTTTTTTATGTGTAAAAATCCGGTTTTTAAATGGCAACTGCCCGGGAAGGCGCGCCAATAGGCGTTCTACGTGATGTACATCGTGGAGATGCGCGTATTTGTTGGCTTGCGGGCCGATTACATATAAGGAAATTAACATGGACGAGATTTATCAACCGGAAACCATCGCGGTGCGCGTGGGCATAGAGCGCAGCCAGTTCCACGAACACAGCGAGGCGCTGTACCTCACGTCCAGCTTCGTGTTCGACAGCGCGGAGCAGGCGGCGAAACGTTTCATCGGCGAAGAGCCGGGCAACATCTACGCGCGTTTCACCAACCCCACCGTCAGCATGTTCGAGCAGCGCCTCGCCGCGCTGGAAGGGGCGGAGCAATGCGTGGCTACGGCATCCGGCATGGCCGCGATTTTGGCGACTGTCATGGCGCTGCTGAAGTCGGGCGACCACATCGTCTCGTCGCGCAGTTTGTTCGGTGCGACCACCAACACCTTCAACAACTACTTCAAGAAATTTGGCGTGGAGACCAGCTACGTTTCCGCCACCGATGTGGCAGAGTGGCAGGCGGCGGTGCGTCCCAACACGAAGTTGTTTTTTCTGGAAACGCCGTCCAATCCGCTCACCGAAATTTCCGACATCGCGGCGATTGCGGTCGTGGCGAAAAGTTGCGGCGCGTTGTTGGCAGTCGATAACTGTTTCTGCACGCCCATCCTGCAACGCCCGCTGGAGCTGGGCGCGGACATCGTGATCCATTCCGCCACCAAATACATCGACGGACAAGGTCGCGTGCTGGGCGGTGCGGTGCTGGGCAGCAAAAAATTGATGGAGCCGGTGTATGGCTTCCTGCGCACCACGGGGCCGACCATGAGCGCGTTCAACGCATGGATTTTCTTGAAAGGCCTGGAGACGCTCAAGCTGCGCATGGACGCGCACTCGGCCAACGCATTGCAACTGGCGCAATGGCTGGAACAACAGCCCAACGTGGCGCGCGTGTTCTACCCCGGCCTGCCTTCGCACCCGCAACATGCGCTGGCGATGAAGCAACAGAAAACCGGCGGCGGCATCGTGGCGTTCGAGGTGAAAGGCGGCAAAGCCGCCGCGTGGCGCGTGATCGACAACACCAAAATGCTGTCCATCACCGCCAACCTGGGCGATACCAAAACCACCATCACCCATCCGGCGACCACCACGCACGCGCGCATCACACCGGAAGCGCGCGCCGCCGCTGGTATTACCGACGGGCTGATCCGCATCGCGGTGGGGCTGGAAGCGGTGGTGGATATTCAGAACGATCTGGCGCGCGGGTTGGCTTGATTATTAGCCACGGATGAACACGGATGAAATCCTTGTTATCGAGTTTTTTGCATTTCTCTGTGACTCTGTGTCTCTGTGGTGAATGGTTTTAGAGAACTTATATGGACGAACTTTCAATACAAGTCGGAGCAGCACTCAAAGCCCAAGGCATGATGCTGGCCACCGCCGAGTCTTGCACTGGCGGCGGTGTGGCGCAGGCGGTCACGGAAATTTCCGGCAGCTCGGTCTGGTTCGAGCGCGGTTTCGTCACCTACACCAACACCGCCAAAGTCGAGATGCTGGGCGTGCGCCAAGCCACGCTGGAAGCGCACGGCGCAGTATCCGAAGCCACGGTGCGCGAGATGGCGGCGGGCGCGTTACAGCACAGCCACGCGCACATCTCGCTGGCCATCAGCGGAGTCGCCGGCCCCACCGGCGGTTCGCCGGAAAAACCAGTCGGCACGGTATGGTTCGCGTGGGCGTTACGCGATGGAGAAGTGTTTGCGCGCCGCCATCTGCTGCCGGGCGACCGCGCCGCCGTGCGTCAACAATCGGTGCGCATCGCGCTGCAAGGCGTGCTCGAACTGCTGCAAAGCCGCACGGAAACAGTCTGAAGAAAAAAAACCTTTCATCCGCAGATTACGCAGATTTCGCAGATTATCAGAGGCTTGTTGGAGAGTGCCGTCACTTGCCCAAGGTGGGCAGTAAACAAATGCTTTCTGTTTTTAATCGAGCTTAATCTGTGTAATCTGCGGACAAACAGTTTTTTATCTACCAAAAACAAATCGAGAACGAACGTTCTGTACATTTGCAAAATGTTGTGCCACAATCCGTCGCACAAATTTTTCAAAGGGGAAATCAGCATGGACGACAACAAAAGCAAAGCACTCGCGGCGGCACTGAGCCAAATCGAAAAACAATTCGGCAAAGGCTCCATCATGCGCCTGGCCGAGGGTGAAGCGATCAAGGATATTGAGGTCGTATCCACCGGTTCGCTGGGGCTGGATATTGCGCTGGGCGTGGGCGGTTTGCCGCGCGGTCGTGTGATCGAAATTTACGGCCCGGAATCGTCCGGCAAAACCACGCTCACCCTGCAAGTCATCGCCGAGATGCAAAAGCTGGGCGGCACAGCGGCGTTCATCGACGCGGAACACGCGCTCGATCCGCAGTACGCGCAAAAGCTCGGCGTGAAAGTGGAAGAGCTGCTGATCTCGCAACCGGACAACGGCGAACAGGCACTGGAGATCGTCGATATGCTGGTGCGTTCCGGTTCGGTGGATATTGTGGTGATCGACTCGGTTGCCGCACTCACCCCGAAGGCTGAAATCGAAGGCGAAATGGGCGATGCGCAAATGGGCTTACATGCGCGCCTGATGTCGCAAGCCCTGCGCAAACTCACGGCCAACATCAATCGTTCCAACACCATGGTCATCTTCATCAACCAGATTCGCATGAAGATAGGCGTGATGTTCGGCAACCCGGAAACCACCACCGGCGGCAACGCGCTCAAGTTCTACGCCTCCGTGCGCATGGACATTCGCCGCACCGGCGCGATCAAAAAAGGCGACGAAGTCATCGGCAACGAGACCCGCGTCAAAGTGGTAAAGAACAAGGTTGCACCGCCGTTCCGCGAAGCCAACTTCGATATTTTGTACGGAGAAGGCATCTCGCGCGAAGGCGAAATTGTCGAGCTGGGCGTGCTGCACAAAATTGTTGAGAAGTCAGGTGCTTGGTATGCGTACAACGGCGAAAAAATCGGACAGGGCAAAGACAATGCACGTGAATTCCTGCGCAGCAATCCGGCCATCGCCATCGAAATTGAAAACAAAGTACGCACCGCGCTCGGCATCAATTTGATCGCTACAGGTGAAGAAAAAGCCTGACATCAGTCTTCGCGTGCGCGCCATGCACTATCTGGCGCGGCGCGAGCATAGCCGCGCCGAACTGCACAGCAAATTGTTGCCGCATGTGCAGGAAGGCGACGATCTCAATGCCGTGCTGGACGAGCTGGAAAAACGCGACTGGCTGTCCGACGCACGCGCCGCCACCCAGCTAGTCCACGCCAAACGCAGCCGCTACGGCACGCAACGCATCACCCACGAACTTCGCCAAAAAGGCATTGCCGAAAACCTCATCGACCAAGCCCTGCCGCAACTGAAAGAAACCGAACTGGAAACGGCGAGGGAGGTGTGGCAAAGAAAATTCGGCGTTGTGGCGCAGGATGCCAAAGAGAAAGCCAAGCAGATGCGTTTTTTGCAATCGCGGGGGTTTTCGATGGAGGTGATTTTTAAGGTGTTGCGTGTGGCGGAAATGGAAGATTGACGATGACTGCTATATTGCGCAGCTTGGAGAACCGCATTTTTTTACGTTACATATATAGTTTTGCCTAAGGAGGTTTTATGAGTGAGTCCAATATCAAAACAATCCACGGTCTTGTTATCGTTCAAGGCGCGTTGCTACAAGCTCTTGCTTGGAAAGAGGTAAAGAAGACTGAACTAAACTTTGAATTCTCTCAACAATTTATACCCCTTATCCAAAGGCTCAATAAAGCAGAACACCCGGACAAGGAACTTATTGTGGCAGTGAATGATGCATATAAGAGTATTAGCGCTCAACTCCCAAGAAATACGGGATCGAGCATTTAGAGCATTCGAGCTTTGGTATTAATAACCTTAAGACTACGAAAAGTGGGAATGGGGAATACGGTTTTCGAGGTCATCAGCCTCGGAATGCGGTGTGATGACCGCTAAAGGTGCGGCTCCAAAGGGCGTTCGAAAGCGCGAAGAAATCGCGGAAACTTAACCGCGTTAACAAATGTAGGCGCGCTTTCATAGCTACCCAATGGAATAGCCAAGCCGCTGCTCAAAGCTATTCGCGGTAAGCCGAGAGCCACGCTACGCAACGGCGTGTTACAAATAGCCGACCCTTAACAAGTTGGCAGCGCTGCCAGCGTAAACAAGGTGCAAACCATGTTGAAACTGACAATAAAACTAGAGTTGAGCTACAAGCAGGTGGTACAGATGATTGGCCTATTGCTCATGTTCTTCTCAAGCTAGTACCAAAACCGCCTCGAAAGGGGCGGTTCTTTTTTGCCTCGCAGGTTGTCAGTTTAGACGTTCCCCGCCAAAGCGTCTAAATCCCTCTCCATGGTATGATGCGCGCCTTTTCCAGCCTGCCTGGAACGTGACTTTTAAGCTCAAGGTGCAACGATGAAAAGCAGTGAAATCCGCCAGCAGTTTCTCGATTTTTTCGCCTCCAAAGGCCACACGGTAGTCGCTTCCAGTTCGCTGGTTCCGCACGAAGACCCGACGCTGTTGTTCACCAACGCGGGGATGAACCAGTTCAAGGATGTGTTCCTCGGTTTCGACAAGCGTCCCTACACCCGCGCCGCTTCATCGCAGAAATGCGTGCGCGCCGGCGGCAAGCACAACGATCTGGAGAACGTCGGTTACACCGCGCGCCATCACACTTTCTTCGAGATGCTGGGTAACTTCAGTTTCGGCGATTACTTCAAGCGCGACGCGATCAACTACGCGTGGGAATTGCTCACGGTGGTGTTCAAACTGCCCAAGGATAAGCTCACCGTCACCGTGTATGCCGAGGACGACGAGGCGTATGACATCTGGACCAAAGAGATCGGCGTACCCGCCGAGCGCGTGATCCGCATCGGCGACAACAAGGGCGCGCGTTATGCGTCAGACAATTTCTGGATGATGGGCGACACCGGTCCGTGCGGCCCTTGCACCGAAATTTTCTACGACCACGGCGAACACATTCCCGGCGGCCCTCCCGGCAGTCCCGGCGAAGACGGCGACCGCTTCATCGAAATTTGGAACAACGTGTTCATGCAGTTCAACCGCGACGAAGCGGGCGTGATGCATCCGCTGCCCAAACCCTCCGTCGATACCGGCATGGGACTGGAGCGCATCTCGGCGGTGTTGCAGCATGTACATGCCAACTACGAGATCGACCTGTTCCAGGCACTGATCAAAGCCGCCGCGCGCGAAACCAATTGCGCCGATCTGGATTCGCCCTCGCTCAAAGTGCTGGCCGACCACATTCGCGCCTGCTCCTTCCTCATCGCCGACGGCGTGATCCCCGGCAACGAAGGTCGCGGCTACGTGTTGCGTCGCATCATCCGCCGCGCGATTCGCCACGGCTACAAGCTGGGCGCACGTGATGCGTTCTTCTACAAACTGGTGCCGGATTTGGTGGGCGAGATGGGCGTGGCATTTCCCGATCTGGCAGCGGCGCAAGTGCGCGTGATGGAGATACTCAAGCAGGAAGAGGAGCGTTTCTTTGAGACGATTGGTAAGGGTATGGATATTCTTACTGATGAAGTCAAAGGATTTTTTTCTGATGGAGTTTTGCTTGGAATTGAGCATAAGCAATACATATATGCCTTGAGACGAGGTCAGATAAAACCTTTTGTGTTGAAAGGCGAGCTTGCTTTTAAGCTGCATGATACTTATGGTTTTCCACTCGACCTAACTCAGGATGTGTGTCGAGAACTCGGTGTTGAAGTTGATGTGGCAGGTTTTAATATCGCCATGGCTCACCAGAAAGAGCAAGCGCGCGCCGCTGGCAAATTCAGGATGGCGACCAACCTCGAATACGCCGGTCCGGCCACGACTTTCCACGGTTACGACACGCTGGAACACAAGGGCAATATCCTCGCGCTGTACAAGGACGGCGTGTCGGTGAATGCATTGAATGAAGGCGACATGGGCGTGGTGGTGTTGGATGACACACCGTTCTACGCCGAGTCCGGCGGCCAAGTCGGCGACTGCGGCGAGTTGCGCAGCGTGCATGGCATTTTCGCGGTGGAAGACACGCAGAAGATTCAGGCCACGGTGTTCGGCCACCACGGAACGGTTACGACCGGCAAGCTGACGGTGGGCAATGGCGTGACTGCGAAAGTGGATGTGGCGGCGCGCGGTCGCACGGTGCGCAACCATTCGGCCACGCACTTGATGCACAGGGCGTTGCGCGAAGTGCTGGGCACGCATGTGCAGCAAAAAGGTTCGCAAGTGGATGGCGACAAGACGCGCTTCGACTTCGTGCATACGCAGCCGATGAACGATGCCGAGATTCGCAAAGTGGAAGCGCTGGTGAATGCCGAGATTCTGGCGAATGCCGAGTGCCAGTCGCGCGTGATGGCGATTGACGATGCGCAGAAGACCGGCGCGATGATGTTGTTCGGCGAGAAATACGGCGACGTGGTGCGCGTGTTGAACATCGGCTCGTCCATCGAATTGTGCGGCGGTACGCATGTGAAGCGTACCGGCGACATCGGCCTGTTTAAGATCGTGGCCGAGAGCGGCGTGGCCGCTGGCGTGCGCCGCGTGGAAGCGGTGACTGGCGAGGGAGCGCTGGCGCTGGTGCAACAACAGGAACAGCAGTTGCAGCAAGTGGCCGACGCGGTGAAATCACAGCCGCAGGAAGCCGCCGCGCGCATTGTGCAAATCCTCGACAACGTGAAGTCGCTGGAAAAAGAACTGGCGACATTGAAATCGAAACTCGCTTCGACGCAAGGCGACGAATTATTGAATCAAGCGCAAGCCATCAACGGCATAAACGTGCTGGCCGCCAAGCTGGACGGTGCAGACGCGGCAGTGCTGCGCGAAACGCTGGACAAGCTGAAAGACAAACTCAAATCCGCCGTGATTTTGTTGGCCTCGGTCAACGACGACAAAGTGAGCTTGATCGCAGGTGTGACGGCGGATGCGACTGCCAAAGTCAAAGCGGGCGAGCTGGTGAATTTTGTCGCGCAGCAAGTCGGCGGCAAAGGCGGCGGACGACCGGACATGGCGCAGGCGGGCGGCACGCAGCCGGAGCATCTGGCGGCGGCGTTGGCTTCTGTGCAGGGTTG